>DASQJV010000262.1:0-6109 GCA_035630855.1 Allosphingosinicella sp.
TCGAGCCTTTCTATTCCTACCGGATCAGCACCATGACCCAGACCTCGCCGGAGCTGGGCAAGACCTTCCGCGCCGAGATGCTGACCCTGTGCACCGATTTCGAGGGAAGCTCGGAGGTCGGCGGCCTGTTCCTCCATCCGGCCGAGCGCGCGGGCGGCCTCGGAGTGCTTCTGGCGCGCAGCCGCTATCTGTTCATCAAGCTCCATCGCGAGCGCTTCGCCGACCGGGTGCTGGCGGAGCTTCGAGGCGTGATCGACGAAGCGGGCGGTTCGCCTTTCTGGGACGCCATCGCCGGCCGCTTCTTCGGGATGAACTTCCAGGAAGCCGACGCCTTCAACGGCACCCACGGCACCCGCTTCATCGCCGATCTGATGCCCAAGACCCCGATCTACACCGCGATGCTTCCCGAAAGCGCGCGGGCGATCATGCGGATACCGCACCCGACGGGACGCGCGGCGATGCGCATGCTCGAGCAGGAGGGATTCGAAGGCGGCTCCTATGTCGACATTTTCGACGGCGGGCCGACCATGGCGGCCGCCACCGATTCGATCCGCACCGTCCGCGAAGCGCGCGAGCTGGTCCTCGGGACGGTCGCGGACGGCGGCAAGAGGATGATGATCGCGGCTGGGACACGCGGCCGCTTCGCGTCCGGCTACGGCCATGTCGCTATCGCCGACGACGGCAAGGCGACGCTCGATCCGGCCGCCGCCGAGCTGATCGGAATCACGCCCGGCGACCGCTTCCTCGCGATCGGCCGATAGAGCATGCCGGGATCGCTTTCCGTGGTACGTCATGCCGGACTTGATCCGGCATCCACCTTGTTTCCCCGTCCGCAAGGGCCTGAAGATGGATCCCGGATCAAGTCCGGGATGACGATCTGATGGCGCTCGCCGAGATCAATTTCGACGGGATCATCGGCCCGAGCCACAATTATTCGGGCCTCAGCCTCGGCAACATCGCCTCGGCGACCAACAAGGGCCTGGTCTCGCATCCACGCTCGGCGGCGCTCCAGGGGCTGGAGAAGATGCGGCACAATCTGCGCCTCGGCCTCCCCCAGGGCCTGCTCCTGCCCCACCGCCGGCCCGACCGCTCCTGGCTCGCCGAGCTCGGAACGAGGGTCGAGGACGTCCCCGCCTCGCTCCGGCCCGCCGCTTTCTCCGCCTCGGCGATGTGGGCGGCCAACGCCGCGACCGTGTCGCCCGCCCCCGACACCGCCGACGGCCGCTGCCACCTCACCGTCGCGAACCTGAGGACCATGGCCCATCGCAGCCACGAATGGCCCGAGACCCTCGCCCAGCTCCGCTTGGCCTTCGCCGACGAGGACCGATTTGCAATCCACCCGCCGGTCCCCGGCACGTTCGGCGACGAGGGCGCCGCCAACCACATGCGCCTCTGCGCCGCGCACGGCGAGTCCGCCGTCGAGGTCTTCGCCTACGGGATAAGCGGCGGCGCCTTTCCGGTCCGCCAGCATGATGAGGCGAGCCGGGCGATCGCCCGCCTTCACGGCCTCGATCCGGACCGCACCCTTTTCGCCGCCCAGTCGGAGGAAGCGATCGCCGCCGGCGCCTTCCACAACGACGTCGTCGCCGTCGGCAACGAGAACGTCCTCTTCGCCCACGAGCAGGCCTTCGAGGACGGGCCGGGCCTCTACGCCGAGCTCAGGCGGCTGCTGCCGGAGGTGGAGATAGTCGAGGTGCCGGCGAGCGCCGTCAGCCTCGAGGAGGCGATCAGGAGCTATTTGTTCAACGCCCAGCTGGTCACCCTCCCGGCCGGCGGCATGGCGCTGATCCTGCCCGAGGAGGCGCGCGAGACCCCGAGCGTGTGGACCTGGCTTCAGGCGATGGTCGCCGGCAACGGCCCGATCCGCGAGCTGTTCGTCGTCGACGTCCGCCAGTCCATGGCCAATGGCGGCGGCCCCGCCTGCCTGAGGCTGAGGGTGGTCGCGGAGCCGGAGACGGTGGACGCACGGTTCATGGCCGACGAGGCCAAGCTCGACCGGCTGGCGGCGGTGATCGACGCCGAGTGGCCGGAGCGGATCGAGCCGGAGGATCTGCTCGACCCGCCGGTGTGGACGAGGATGGAAGGCGCGAGGGCGGCGTTGCTCGGGACGCTCGGGCTGGAGGAGCAGATCTAGGAAACCCCTCTCCCGCTTTCCGCGGGAGAGGAGGGGCCCGCCGCGAAGCGGTGGGAGGTGAGGGTCTGTACGCCGGACTCAGCAAGACCCTCACCTCCCAAGCCTTTGGCTTGGGCCCCTCCTCTCCCGTGAAGAACGGGAGAGGGGTTTCCCGCCCCTACCCTTCCGCGCTCCAGAAGATGTCGATCGGCGAATCGATGCCCGCCAGCAGCCGGCCGATCGGGGCCGAGGAAAGCGGGCCTTCCTTGATCGCCTGCTCGAGCATCGCCCGCTTCTGCGCCCCGGCGATGACGATCATGATCGCCCTCGCGGAGGTCAATGCGGGCGCGGTCAGGGTGACCCGCTCGACCGGCGAGTCCTCGGGCATCGGATCGGGCCGGACCCCGACCGCCCGGCGCTCGCGCGGGCCGGCGACGGCGCGCTCGAGATCGGGGCCGGCGAAGATCCCGGCGGCGTGGCCGTCCGCGCCCATGCCGAGGCAGGCGAGGTCGAGCGGCCAGCCGAGCAGCGACAGCCGGGCGTCGGCGAGCCGGCCCGCCTCCTGGCGGTCGCCGAGCGCGGCCTCGTCGACGAGCGAGACGAGCTCGGCGCCCCTCGCCGCGAAAAAGCCTTCGAGCTTGCGGTAGTTGCTGAGCGGGTCGCCGAGCGGCACCAGCCGGTCGTCGGTCGGCATGATCGTCACCTTGGACCAGTCGATCGCCTTCGATCTGGCGAGCTGGGCGAAGACGAGGTCGGAGGTCGAGCCGCCGGGCAAAGCGATTCGGGCGCCCTTATGCGCCTCGACGGCGCTCTCGATGACGAAGCCTATGTCCCCCGCCGCCTGCTCGGCCATCTCCCTGGCGGTGTCGAACTCCCACCATTCGATCTCGTCCATGCCTTCAGTCTCTCCTTGCGGCGGTAGGCGGCGAGGAACCCTCGACGAGCGAAACCCGTTCCAGCCGCGGTCCGCCTTAGGGAGACAAACCATGCCTGCCAAATCGAAAGCGCAGCAGAAGGCCGCCGGAGCCGCTTTGTCCGCCAAGCGCGGCGACACGCCCAAGAGCAAGCTCCAGGGCGCGTCGAAGCAGATGGCCTCGTCGATGAGCGAGAAGCAGCTCGAGGAGCTCGCCTCGACCAAGCGCAAGGGCAAGCCCGAGCGGGTCGGCGACTGAAGCAGGCCGTTCCCCGGCGAAGGCCGGGGCCCGGGTTCGGAGCCCTACAAGACTGGGCCCCCGGCCTTCGCCGGGGAGCAGGCTTCGGACAGTTAAGACGGCCTTTGCCTTACCCGTTCATCGCCCGGCAGCAGCCGCGGCCGCACGGTGCGGACATGAAAGCAAAGGCGAGCATGGACGCGTCGGCGCAGGTGCCGGAACCGGGCGCCGATCGGCCGGACGAAGCCCGTCCCCAGGCCGCGATCTGGGCGGAGCCGAGGCATCTCTTCTTCTTCCGGCTCGGCACCCTGATCGGCGACGGCCAGCGGCGCCGGGTGGAAATACTGGCCCTCGCCGAAAGCGGGGCCATCGTCCGGATCGGCGGCAGCCTCCAGGAGGGCGCCCGGCTCAGCCTGGAGCTCAACTCGCATCACCGCTTCGCGGTCCGGGTCGAATGGTCGTCGGACACCCTGGCCGGGCTCGAGTTCGAGGATCGCGAGCATGTCCGGGCGACCCTGGCCGCCCGCGACCGGGCCCATCCCTATCGGCCGCCCCGGCTGGAGCTCGCCGCCGAGGTCGTGCTCCGCCTCGGCGAGACCTGCGTCACCGCCCGGGCGAAGGACGTTTCGGAAGGCGGGATGAAGGTCGAGCTGGCCGAGGCGGCGCCCGTCGGCCGCGAGGCGAGCGTGATCGTGCCCGGAATGCCGCCGGTCGCCGGCCGGATCCAGTGGTGCCGCGACGGCCGGGCCGGAATCTCGTTCGAGCGCCCCCTACCCTTCCGGAGCCTGATCGACTGCCTCACCCGCCAGCCGGCGGCGCAGGCGGGGGGCTAGGGCATTCGGTGATCAGGTCGGCCCGTCTCCGTTCGGGCTGAGCTTGTCGAAGCCCTCTCCTTTCCTCCTATGAAACAAGAAGAAAGGCCCTTCGACAGGCTCAGGGCGAACGGATCCGGGTGGTGCAATCTACTCCTCCGGCTACTCGGCACCGCCGCACAGGCCGACGAGCTGCGCGGTCCAGGGCGTGGCGTCGTCGGGCAGGTCGTCCGGGTCGAACTCCCGCACCGCCTCGACCTCGAGGCTTCGCCGCGGCCGGTAGACGACGTCGCGGACGACGAAGAAGGTCGAAGGGTCGCCGGGCCGGACGTCCTCCAGCCGCTCGACCGCCCCGTGCGAGACCAGGCCGATCTCCTCCCTGAGCTCGCGCAGCATCGCCTGCTCGGGCGCCTCCCCGCGCTTGCGGCCGCCGCCCGGGACCCGCCAGCCCGGCGCGTAGGTCAGCCGGATCAGGACCACCTTGCCCTCGCCGGTCAGCGGCACCGCATGGACCCCGGAACGGCCCGTGCCGGTCACCTTGCGGAGCGCCAGGCGAACGGAGTTGAGGAAGGTGAAGACGGTCCGGGTCAGGCGACGGGCAAGGCTCATTTCCTCAGTCTATCCTGACTCGGAGAAAGAGCATCCCGCCTTTCGGGTCGCCGGCATAGGAAGGCTCGAGCCCGGCTGGGACGAAGCTGAAGGCCCACAGGCCCCCGATCCCGAGCCGGACGTGGGGCGCGGCCCGGAAATCGTGCACCGCGCCCAGCGACAGCTTGCCGACCCGGTAAGCGGGCCCGTGGTGGCCGCCGCCTCCGAGCTCGTCATTCTCGGTGCGCTCCGCGCGCCCGAACAGAGTCCACGGGCCCCGCGTGACCGCGCTCTCGAGCAGGAAGGCGTCGAGGCGGCGGTGATCGCGCGAGCGGCGGCCCCAGGCGAGGGTGGTCGACCAGCGGGCGCGCCGGCCCAGAGGCTGGTTGTGGAGCAGGCTCGCCGACCACCGCGTCTCGTCCTCCCCCGGCTCGAGCTGCTCGGGCTCGGTCAGATGCGCCCAGCTCGCCTGGAGCGACAGGCTCGGCGCCGGGTTCCAGGAGAGCCGTAGCGCCGTCGAATCGAGCGGCCCGGTCTCGATGTCGAAGCGGTGCTGGTCGGGCTCGCGGCCGTTGAAGCGCGAGGCCTCCGCCTTGACGTCGCCAAGGATCAGGCCGGCGGTGACGATTCCGAAGCTGATGTGGGTCGAATCGAGCCAATGGTGGCTGATAGGCGCTTCCGGCGACTCCTGCGCCGAGAGCCGGTGCATGAAGGGCGGCGGGCCGAAGGCCGGCTCGCCGGGAAGGCCGGCATAAGCGAACAGGCTCGCGCCGTCGGAAAGCGGCAGGCTGTAGCTGGCCGACAGCTCGACGAAGAGGTCGTGCGGATGCTGGCGGTCGACGAGCGGAGCCACGCCGTCGGCGGTCTCGCCCGAGGCGAGCAGAAGCGGGAAGCCGCTTCGTCCCATCAGCGGATCGGGGCTGAGCCCGGCGCGCAGCTGGAGGGTCCCCGGGCCGACCGGCCGGCGCGCCATGCCCATCGCCATTCCGGAGACGAAGACCTTCTCCCCGCCCCTCGGCCCTTTTTGCCGGTCGTAGACTCCGAAAAGCATCGCGTGGCCCATCAGCGACCAGCGGCCGGCGGTGACGTGGGCGCCGGCATGCGGAGTCGTCTCGGGCTGCCAGGCCGTGCCCGACGCCTCGCGGGTCGTCGAATAAGGGCCGAGCGCACCGGCCAGGGCCTCGGCGGGAAGCTCCGGAGACAGCAGCTCCTCTTCCGCCTCGTCACCGGCCTGGACGGGCTCCGCAGTCCCGCCATGGCCTTCGTGCTGAGCGATCGCCGGCGACGCGGCCAGCGCCAGCGCCACGGCGGCGAGCTTCGCTTTCATCTCAGGCTCCGGACCGGGGGAACGGCGGCCGTGCTGCCGCCCCTCTCACTCAGTGGCCCTCATGTCCCTCGTGGGCGTCGGAACCGGCCTTGTCCTTCTGCTTCATATGCTCCTCGCA
>DASQJV010000263.1:0-2095 GCA_035630855.1 Allosphingosinicella sp.
CAGGATGAGCCCGGTCCGGTCGTCCGTCCCCAGGTCGGCGCGCGGACCGCCCAGATCGTTGCGTCCGATCCGGTCGACGAGCATTCCGGCGTGCGCCGAATCCCGGCTGATCGCTTCGCGCAGAGTGCGGTGGAGCAGCCAAGCCTGGATCAGCCTCAGGAAGAAGACGAAGCCGAGCAGGAAGAGCAGTCCAACGCTTATCGAAACGATCATTTCGGTAAAAGGCATTTCAAAGCTCCTTGTCCCCCGGGCCATCCCGGTCTCGAAGCTAGGACGGAAGCCGACGCCGCTTTGGATGCCGCCGGCTTATTTTTTTAATTTGGGCGGCCCGGCGCATCCCGCCGGGACGAACAGGGAGATCGGCATTCCCTCCTGCTCGGCCGTCTCGTCGTTGCCGGAAAGGGTCAGCGGACCGTACCAGAGCGCCGGGCCGAGGCCCCGGGCGAACAGCAGCGAGGGCGGCTTGTCGCTGGAACGGGGCGGCGCCTCGAAAGCGGAGAGGTCGGCGGCGAAGGCGTCGAACGCGATATCGAGCGGCTCGGCCGGCTCCATCCTTTCGGCGGCGTCGCGCTCCTCGTCGTCCGAGAGGCGCACCGAGAGACGCGGGTCGATCTCCGGAGCCAGATAGGTGCCGCCGTATCCGTTGGGCGCGGCGAAGGCGAACCAGTAGGTCCGCTTCGGGGTCTTCAGCCACAGGACCAGATCGGAGACCCCGGAATCGCGCCGGTCCTGCCGGGCGAAGCCGGCGGTGAATTGGGGATCGCCCTTGAGCCGGTAGACGGCCTTCTCGATCGGACAGGCGGGCGGCGGCGGCACGGCGGCGGCGAGGAGGAGGGCGGCGAGCATGGGGGGAGGCTAGCCTATTTGCCTCCCCGCGCGAAGCGGGGGGAGGGGGACCATGCGAAGCATGGTGGAGGGGTAGCTGACGAGGCCTGCGCGGTTACCCCTCCACCACACTTCGTGTGGTCCCCCTCCCCATCTGGCGATGGGGAGGCAAAGCTAAACGAACACCGACCAGCCGGTCTTCTCTGCCAGCCTCTCGAGCGCCATCGCCCCCGCCAGCGAGGTTCCCGCCGAGTTGAGCCCGGGCGACCAGGCGCAGGCGGCGCCGGTTCCGGGGATGATGGCGAGGATGCCGCCGCTCATCGCGCTCTTGCCCGGAAGGCCGACCCGGAAGGCGAAGTCGCCGCTATTGTCGTAATGGCCGGAGGTCAGCATCAGCGCGTTGATCCGCCGCGACCGCGAGGCGATGGTGACGGCGTCGCCGGTGCGCGGATCGACCCCGTCGAAGGCGAGGAACAGGGCCGCCTGGGCGAGCTGGCGGCAGCTCATCGCCACCGAGCATTGCCGGTAATAAGCGGAAAGCACCGTCTCCACCGGGTTCGAGAGGTTGCCGAAGGCGGCGATGAAATGGGCGAGGCTGCGGTTGAACGCGCCCGCCCGCGATTCCGACATGGCGAGGCTCTCGTCGATCGTCACCTTGTCGTCGCCGCAGCGCTCGCGGAGGAAGCCGACCAGCTCCCCGACCGCCGCGTCGGCGCCGCCCGCCGCCTTGACCAGCTGGTCGCAGACGACGAGGGCGCCGGCGCTGGTCATCGGGTTGCGCGGCCGCCCTTCCTCCATCTCGAGCTGGAGGATCGAATTGACCGGCGAGCCGGCCGGCTCGCGCCCGACATGGTTCCAGAGCGAGGCTTTGACGTGGTGCAGGGCGAGGCACAAAGCGAAGACGTAGGAGATGCTCTGGATCGAGAAGGCCTCGTCGGCGTCGCCGGCGACGAAGCTGGTGCCGTCCTTCAGCGCCAGTGCGAGGCCGAGCTTGTCGGGATCGACCTGAGCCAAAGCCGGGATGTAGGACGCGGGCTTGCCCTGTCCCTTGTAGGCGGAGACGTCCGACAGCGCCTCGTCGACCAGGGCCTGATAATCCATTTTCGCTCCTTCCCTCCCCTCCTGCGTACAGGAAGGCGAGTCGTTCAAGCCTTCATCGCCGAACCGGCCGCTATCCTTCGGAATAGGCGCTCTCGACCACACCGCGCAGATTGAAGGAGACTCGGCCCTATTTAATAAATAGCTTGCTTGGGGTCTGGACAGCGGGGGT
>DASQJV010000264.1:0-6688 GCA_035630855.1 Allosphingosinicella sp.
CGCCCTCCAGGGCGCAGGCAGCGTCGCCTCCGGCCTCGCCCGCCGAGCCGCGGCGGAAGGCGCCCGGATCAGTCTCACCGACATCGACCGCGGCCGGGCCGAGGCGCTTGCGGCGGAAGTCGGCGGCGAGGCGGTCGCTCCGGAGGCGATCATGACCGTGGAGGCTGACGTGCTCAGCCCCAACGCTCTGGGCGCCATCCTCACCGCGGAATCGATCGCCGCGCTCAAGGTCCCGGTCGTCGCCGGCGGCGCCAACAACCAGCTCGCCACTCCGGCCGACGGCCAGCGCATCCATCAGCGCGGGATCCTCTACGCGCCCGATTACGTCATCAACGCGGGCGGGATCATCAACGTCTCGACCGAATATCTGAAGGACGGGGACCAGCAGACGGTCCGCGGCCGGATCGAGCAGATCCCGGTCCGCCTCGAGCAGATCTGGGCGGAGAGCGCGGCGACGGGTCGCAATCCTGCCGAGGTCGCCGATTCGATGGCGATGCGGCTGATCGGTCGCTGAATTCCCGTTTCCCGGCGAACGCCGGGATCCAGAATCACGTGCGGAAACGCTGGGCCCCGGCCTTCGCCGGGGAGCTGCTGCATCAAAGCGCCGCCGGCTCCCGGGCCGCCTCGCGGCCTAGCTTGTGCTCCCGGAAGAGGGTGTAGAGCCCGCTCGCGATGATGATCGCGGCGCCGAGCCAGGTGGTCGGGGCGGGCCGGTCGGCGAAGATCAGCCACCCGAGAAGCACCGCCCAGAGCAACTGGCTGTAGTCGAACGGCACCACCGCCGGCACGGGGGCGAAGCGGAGCGAGGCGGTGAGGCAGATCTGGCTGAAGCCGCCGACCGCCCCGAGCGCCGCCAGAAGCAGCCAGGTGCCGCCGTCGTGCCATTGGCCGAAGAACGGCATGAGCAGGCCGGTGGCGGCCATGGAGAGCAGGCTGAACCACAGCACGGTGGTCTGGGTCCCCTCCGTCCTGCCCACCTGCCTGATCGTGATCGTGACGATCCCGGCGCCGAAGGCGCCGAGGCTCGCCAGCAGGAGGCCGAGCGCGGGCAGGTGCCCGCTCTCCGGCCGCATCACCACCAGCACTCCGACGAAGCCGAGGATGACGGCGCTCCAGCGGTGACGGCCGACCGGTTCGCCGAGGACCAGGGCCGACAGCGCGACGGCGAAGAGCGGGGCGGCGAAGCCGATCGAGGTCGCCTCGGCCAGCGGCAGCAGGGCGAGCGCGCTGAAGCTGAGGACCAGGGTGGTCAGCCCGGCGGCGGCCCGCCAGACATGGGCGAACGGCCGCCGCGTTCGCCAGACCTCAAGATTGCGGCTCGCCGCGATCCACAGCAGAAGCGGCGGAAGCCCGAAGGCGAATCGGTAGAAAGCCAGCTCCACCGTCGCCACCCCGGCCTCGTGCCCGAGCTTCACGAGCATCGCCATGAAGGCGAAGCAGGTCGCCGCGGCCACCCGAAGGCCGATTCCGACGAGCCGGTTCTGCTTGGGGCGGTCGGAGGACATGGGACCGTCATTGCGGGGAGCGGAGCGTCGAAGCAATCCGCCAGGCGTCGGAGCAGCCACGGGCGAAGAACTGGACCCTGGGACAAGTTCAGGGTGACGGCTCGCAACCCGCTCGGCTACATACGCCCCGGGCAAATGCATATTCTCGCGAATCCGACACGCTTCCTGCGCCTCGCGCGGCCGCTCACCGCCTGGCTCGGCTGGGGCGGGGCTTTGCTCATCGCCGCCGGCCTCGGCTGGGGCCTGCTCGCCGCGCCGCCCGATTACCTCCAGGGCGAGACGGTCCGGATCATGTACGTCCACGTGCCCGCCGCCTGGCTCGGAATGGCGGGCTGGGCCGGGATCGCCGTCGCCGGCCTGATGCAGATCGTCTGGCGCCATCCGCTCGCCGCGGTGGCGGCGCGGTCGATCGCCTTGCCGGGGGCGGTGTTCACCTTCATCTGCCTCGCCACCGGCTCGCTCTGGGGCCGGCCGGCCTGGGGCACCTGGTGGGAATGGGACGGCCGGATGACCTCGATGCTGGTCCTCCTCTTCCTCTATGCCGGCTTCATCGCTCTGGCCGAGGCGGAGCGCGAGCGGGGCGGGGAGGGGAGGCTCGCCGCCATCTTCGGCCTGGTCGGGGCGATCAATCTGCCCATTATCCATTATTCGGTCCTGTGGTGGCGGACGCTGCACCAGGGGCAGAGCATCGGGCTTACCCGCTCGAGCATCGATTCCTCGATGCTCTGGCCGCTGTTCGTCGCCGCGGCCGGCTTCACCCTCCTGTTCGGGGCGATCGTCCTGATGCGGATGCGGGCGGCGCTGGCCGAGCAGAAGGTCGAGGCCCGGATGCGCAGGCGGGCCGCATGAGCCACTGGCCGTTCATCGCCGGCGCCTATGCGGTCGCCCTTATCGGGACTCTCGGACTGACCGGGTGGAGCTTCGCCGCCATGCGGCGCGCCGAGCGCGCGGTGGATGCGATGAAGGCGGAACGGTGAAAGCCAAGAACCAGCGCCTGACACTGCTCGTCCTCGCCGTCGCCTCCGTCCTCGGCGCGGTCCTGCTCGCAATGTCGGCGCTGAAGGACCAGGCGGCCTATTTCTACGCGCCCGGCGACGTCGCCCGCGAGGCTCCGCCGGCCGGGCGGGCGGTGCGAATCGGCGGAATGGTGAAGCCCGGCTCGATCGAGCGGTCGCCGGACGGGGTCACCATCCACTTCATCGTCACCGACGAGACTCCGCATGTCATCCCGGTTCGATTCAAGGGGATCGTGCCGGACCTGTTCAAGGAAAGCAGCGGAGTCGTCGCCGAAGGCCGCTTCGACGCCGCGGGCCTGTTCGTCGCCGACAACATCCTCGCCAAGCATGACGAGAACTACATGCCGCCCCAGCTCGACCGCAAGAAAGGCGAGCATAAGAGCGAGAGCCTGAGATGATCGCCGAGCTCGGCCTGGCGGCGCTGTGGCTGGCGGCGGCGCTGTCGCTGCTCCAGCTGGGGCTGGGGGTGGCGACGCTGTGCCTCCCCGCGAGCGAAGCTCGGGGGGAGGGGGACCACCCGAAGGGTGGTGGAGGGGTAATTGACGAGGCCTCGCCAGCTACCCCTCCACCCCGCTACGCGGGGTCCCCCTCCCCATCTGCGATGGGGAGGCAAAACTCCTACGCCGCCGCCATCCGCCCGATCGCGGTCGTCCAGGCCCTCCTCGTCGGGCTGGCCTTCCTTGCCCTCATCCAGCTCTTTCTTCGCACCGACCTCTCGGTGAAGCTGGTCGCGGCGAGCAGCCACTCGCTCAAGCCCTGGATCTACAAATTCGCGGGGACCTGGGGCAATCACGAGGGCTCGATGCTGCTCTGGGTGACGGTGCTCGCCTTCGCCGGAGCGGCGGTCGCACTGCTCGAGCGACGGTTGCCCGAGCGCACCTTGACCGCCACCCTCGCCGCCCAGGCCGCGATCGGGCTCGGTTTCTACGCTTTCCTGCTCTTCTCCTCGAACCCGTTCGAGCGGCTGTTTCCGGTTCCGGCCGAAGGCAACGGCCTCAATCCTCTGCTCCAGGATCCAGGCCTCGCCTTCCATCCGCCGACGCTCTATTTCGGCTATGTCGGAATCTCGGTCGCTTTCTCCTTCGCGGTGGGCGCCCTGGTGACCCGAGACGTCGGCCCGGCTT
The DNA here is from genome assembly GCA_035630855.1 of Allosphingosinicella sp. Classification (GTDB taxonomy): domain Bacteria; phylum Pseudomonadota; class Alphaproteobacteria; order Sphingomonadales; family Sphingomonadaceae; genus Allosphingosinicella. The sequence goes on from DASQJV010000264.1 coordinate 3,646, forward strand.
TCGCCCGGGCGATGCGGCCCTGGGTGCTGGCGGCCTGGATCTTCCTCACCCTCGGGATCACCGCCGGCTCCTACTGGGCCTATTACGAGCTGGGCTGGGGCGGCTGGTGGTTCTGGGATCCGGTCGAGAACGCCTCGCTCATGCCCTGGCTGGCGGCGACGGCGCTGCTCCATTCGGTCACCGTCCTGGCCACCCGCGACGGGCTTCGCGCCTGGACGGTGATGCTCGCCGTGGTCGCCTTCTCGATGTCGATGGTCGGCACCTTCCTGGTCCGCTCCGGTATCCTCACCAGCGTCCACAGCTTCGCCGTCGACCCGAAGCGAGGCGCCTTCATCCTGGTCCTGCTCGCCCTCTACATCGGAGGCGCTCTCACCCTGTTCGGATTGCGCGTCGGGACGGTGAAGGAGGGCTCCACCTTCGAGCCGGTCAGCCGCGAGGGCGCGCTTGTCCTCAACAACCTGCTGCTCTCGGCAGTGCTCGGGATCGTCCTCGTCGGCACCCTCTACCCGCTGGCGGCGGAGGCGGCGACGGGCGAGAAGCTTTCGGTCGGACCGCCTTATTTCAACTCGGCCGCCGGCCCGATCGCTCTTCTCCTCGTCGCGGCGATGGCGGCCGGGCCGCTGCTGCGCTGGCGCCGCGACCGGCTGCGCGAGGTGGCGGGCCGGATCGCACTTCCGATCCTGGTGACCGCCCTGGCGCTGCTGGCCCTGGTCCTGCTCGTCCCCGGCCTCGGCATCCTGCCCCTGCTCGGACTGATGCTCGCGCTCGGAGTGGGCGCCGCCAGCCTTGCGCCACTGTGGAAGCGCAAGCTCCTGCGCACGCCGCTCTTCACCTGGGGAATGGTGGTCGCGCATCTCGGGATCGCCGTCGCTTTGGCCGGAATGGCGAGCGAGGCCGCCTTCACCCGCGAGACCCTGGTCGCCGCCCGGGTGGGCGAGACCGTCCGGGTCGGCCCCTACAGCCTCCGCTTCGAGTCGGTGGAGCCGCTCGCCGGTCCGAACTGGACCGCGGTGGAGGCGAAGCTGGTCGTCCGCCGCGGCTCGGGCGATCCCTTCGTCCTCCTGCCCCAGGCCCGGATGTTCAGCACGCCGCCCACCGAGACCAGCGAGGCCGCGATCGCGACCCGCCTCGACGGCCAGCTCTACACGGTGATCGGCAAGCCCGACGGGGCAGGGCGCTGGCAGCTTCGCTTGTGGTGGAAGCCGTTCGTCACCCTGATCTGGCTCGGCGGAGCCCTGGTCGCGCTGGGCGGGCTGCTCGCTCTGGTCGGTCGGGTCCGGCGCGAGCGCCGCTCGCCGCGCCAGGAGGCCTGGGCATGAAGCGGCTGTTCCTCTGGCTTCCGCTGGCGGTGTTCGTCGCCTTCCTCGCCACCGTCGCGATCGGGCTGCGCAAGCCGGCCGAGACCGAGATCCGCTCTCGGATGATCGGCAAGCCGATGCCCGAATTCGCGCTCGAGCCGGCCGTGGCGAGCCATCCGCCGCTCGCCGCCGCCCATCTGCGGTCCGGCAAGCCCCGGCTGGTCAACGTCTTCGCCAGCTGGTGCGTGCCGTGCAAGGCGGAAGCGCCCCAGCTGATGGCGCTCAAGCGGCGCGGGATCCCGATCGACGGGGTCGCGATCCGCGACCGCAGCGAGGACGTGGCCCGGTTCCTCGCCGAATGGGGCGACCCGTTCGACCGGATCGGCGCCGACCCCGCCAGCCGGGTCCAGTTCGCTTTGGGCTCGTCGGGCGTCCCCGAGACCTTCGTCGTCGACGGCAAGGGCGTCATCCGCCACCAGCATATCGGCGACATCAGGCCGGAGAATATGGCTGATATCCTGGCCGCCTACGAGGCGGCGAAATGAGTCTTTCCGGCCATTCCCGCGTGATTTCTCTCGCCGCGCTCCTCTTCGCCGCGCCCGCCTTCGCCCAATCGGCCCTGCCCCCCTCGCGCTACGCCTACACCCAGCTCGAGGATCCGCGGCAGGAGGCCAGGGCCAAGGCGCTGATGGAGACGCTGCGCTGCCTCGTCTGCCAGGGCCAGTCGATCGCCGACAGCGACGCCGACATGGCCGGCGACATGCGCGCCCTCGTCCGCGAGCGGATCGCGGCCGGCGAGGAGCCCGAGGCGATACGGCGCTGGCTGGTCGAGCGTTACGGCGCCTGGGTGAGCTACAAGCCGCCGGTCGAGCCGCTCACCTGGCCGCTCTGGGCGGCGCCGCTGGTGCTGATCGCGCTCGGCGCCTGGCTCGCCCGCGGCCGCTTCCGGCGCGGGCCGCGCTGATGGGCTGGCTGGTCCTCCTCCTGCTGGTGGCCGGCGCCTTCGTCGCGATCTGGTGCTTCGCCCGGCTCGACCGGGCCGGAGCGCAGCTTCTCGCCGCCGCCCTGCTCCTCGCCTGCGCCGGCTATGCCTGGCAGGGCAGCCCCGGCCGTCCCGGAAGCCCCCAGGCCGCCGCCGAACGGCCGCCGCTGCCGGAAACCGCCTTCGCGACCCTGCGCAAGGACATGTTCGGGCAGTTCGACAGCGCCGACCGGTGGCTTTCGATGTCCGAGCGCTATCTCGCCCGCGGCGATACCCGCCAGGCGGCGGGCCTGATCCGCTCGGCGATCCGGGCCCACCCGGACAATGCGATCCTGTGGACCGGCTATGGCGACGTCCTCGTGCTCCACGGCAACGGCCTGCTCAGCCCGGCGGCGGACCTCGCCTTCCGAAGGGCCGTTTCGCTCGCTCCGAAGCATCCCGGCCCGCGCATCTTCCACGGCATCGCGCTCGCCCAGAACGGGCGCTTAGAGGAAGCGGAGCTGAGCTGGCGGCAGGCGCTGGCTTTGTCTCCGCCCGACTCGCCCTGGCGCGAAGGGCTGGAGCGCCAGATCGAGATGGCCGGGCAGGCGAGGGCGCAGGGACGATAGGATCAGGCCGGATCGAACGGCAGGCCGAGCGCCTCCGCCACCGCCTGGTGGCGGATCTTGCCTCCGGAAACGTTGAGCCCGTTGGCGAGGTGCGGATCGGCTTTCATCGCTGCTTCAGCGCCTTGGCCGGCGAGCTTGAGAACGAACGGGAGGGT
>DASQJV010000265.1:0-4659 GCA_035630855.1 Allosphingosinicella sp.
GCGAGACGACTCGGCCTTCCCGGATAAGCCGAGCCTTTACCGGCGTGAGAATGTGAGGATCAATCCGTAGGTGGCCTGGGCCTGCGTCGGCTATCTTCTGTTCAATGGTGCGGGTCGTCGCGACCACCTGCGTGGTCAAAACGGAAAGGATGCGCCGCCTGGCGATCGCTTCCCGGTCCTGGCGCGACAGCTTCGCCACCCGCTCCCTTCCGTCTCATATATATATCTAGTAGTATTGTCCTCTGGCGCAGCGCTCCGCGCGGCACCGGAATGAGGCAAAACTGCCAGCATGAAAAGCGTTCAGGTTCGAGTATCCAAACCTTGTATTTCATCATGACACCGGTTACCACTGCAATTGCGAAGCCGGCGGAGACTGGCGTGCGTCCAGACGTTTAGGAAAGCGAATGCCACGGCCCCTGAAGCTCGATCCGGACAGGCTGTTCCCGGCCGATCCGAGCAGCCGCTCGATCGCCCGAGCCCTCTACCGCGAGGTCGAGTCGCTTCCGATCGTCAGCCCGCACGGCCATACCGATCCGGCCTGGTTCGCCACCGACGCGCCGTGGACCGATCCGGCCGCCCTGCTCCTCGCCCCCGACCATTATCTCTATCGGATGCTCTACAGCCACGGAATCCCGCTGGAAGCGCTCGGCGTGCCGGGCCGGGCGGGGCCTTCCGTCGCCGACCCGCGCGAGGCCTGGCGGCTGTTCGCCGGCCATTATTACCTGTTCCGCGGTACGCCTTCGCGCCTGTGGCTCGACCAGGTCTTCGCCGAGGTCTTCGGCCTCGACGTCGCCCTGGAGCCCGCCACCGCCGACCTCTATTTCGACCGGCTGAGCGAGTGTCTGGCGACGCCCGGCTTCCGCCCGCGCGCCCTCTTCGAGCGATTCGGGATCGAGCTCCTCGCCACCACCGAAGGCCCGCACGAGGATCTCGTCCACCACGCCGCCATCCGCCAGTCGGGCTGGCCGGGCCGGGTCGTCACCACCTACCGGCCCGACGCCGTCATCGATCCCGAGCATGAGGATTTCGGCGCCGCCCTCGCCGCCTTCGCGGACCTGACCGGCGAGGATGTGCATTCTTGGTCCGGCTATCTCGCCGCGCACCGCAGGCGCCGGGCCGACTTCCGCGTCGCCGGCGCCACCGCCACCGATCACGGCCATCCGACGGCCCTGACCGCTGATCTCAACGACCGGGAAAAAGAGGCGCTGTTCGAGCGGATCGTCGGCGGCACCTGGTCGACCGAGGATGCCGAGCTGTTCCGGGCCCAGATGCTGACCGAGATGGCGGCGATGAGCCTCGAGGACGGGATGGTGATGCAGATCCATCCCGGCTCCTTCCGCAACCACAATCGCCGGCTCCACCGCGACTTCGGCCGAGACAAGGGCGCCGACATCCCGACCCGAACCGATTATGTGAACGCCCTGAAGCCGCTGCTCGACCGCTTCGGCAACGAGGCCAGGCTGACGATCATCCTCTTCACCCTGGACGAGAGCGCCTATGCCCGCGAGCTGGCGCCGCTCGCCGGCCATTATCCCTGCCTCAAGCTGGGCCCGGCCTGGTGGTTCCACGATTCGCCCGAGGGCATGCGCCGCTTCCGCGAGATGACGACCGAGACGGCCGGCTTCTACAACAGCGTCGGCTTCAACGACGACACCCGCGCCTTCCTCTCCATCCCCGCCCGCCACGACGTCGCCCGCCGGGTCGACTGCGCCTTCCTCGCCCGGCTGGTGGCGGAGGGGCGGCTCCAGGACTGGGAGGCGGCCGAGCTTGCGCACGACCTCACCTACAGCCTGGTCAAGCGCGCCTACCGTCTCGACGCGCCGCGAGTGATGGCGGCGTGAGCATGCGATTCCCCGTCATTCCGGCGAAAGCCGGAATCCATGCCCCCGAAGGCTGGAGATTTTCCGCCGACGCCGGTGTCCATGGATCCCGGATCAGGTCCGGGATGACGGCCTTTTCCTTTCCCCTCGTCTAAACCCGGAGCGCCCATGTTCGACCGCACCTATTACGCCACCCACCCCGACATGATGGAGTGCGTCTCCAACGAGGAGCTTCGCGACCGCTATTTGATCCAGGACCTGTTCCGCGAAGGGGAATGCGTGCTCAACTACACCCATGCCGACCGCTTCGTGATCGGCGGGGTGCTGGTCGGGGCGGCGCCGGTCGCCCTGCCGGCGCAGACCGAGCCGCCGTCGGCCGCCGGCCACCCTTTCCTCGAGCGGCGCGAGCTCGCCATCGTCAATGTCGGCCGGACGGCCGGCACCGTCACCGTCGACGGCGAGGCCTTCGAGCTCGGCAACAAGGATTGCCTCTACGTCACCATGGGCGCGAGGGACGTGAGCTTCGCCGGCGCCGGCGCCAAATTCTACCTCGCCTCCTGCCCGGCCCACAAAGCCTTCGCCACCCGCAAGCTCGAGATCGCCCAGGCCAATGCGCTGGAGCGGGGAAGCCTCGAGGAATCGAACGAGCGGACGATCTACCAGCTCGTCATCCCGGGCGTGTGCGACAGCGCCCAGCTGGTCATGGGCCTCACCGTGCTCCGGCCGGGAAGCGTCTGGAACACGATGCCGCCGCACATCCACGAGCGCCGGAGCGAGATCTATTTCTACTTCGAGCTGGACGGCGAGAACGACCGGGTCTTCCACTACATGGGCGAGGGCGAGGCGATGCGGCATATCGTAATCGCCAATGACGAGGCGGTGATCAGCCCGCCCTGGTCCATCCACATGGGCTCGGGGACCCGAGCCTATGCCTTCATCTGGGCGATGGCCGGCGAGAACCAGGATTATACCGACATGAACGTCCTCGACATCTGCCAGCTGCAGTGAGGACGCAGTCCGAAATGCACCCCGGCCGTTCCCCGGCGAAGGCCGGGGCCCAGCCGCTCGGCACAAGAACTGGGCCCCGGCCTTCGCCGGGGAGCGCCAGGGAGGAATCATGACCAACCCCTTCGATCTCACCGGCCGGGTCGCCATCGTCACCGGCGCCAATACCGGAATCGGGCAGGGCATCGCCGTGGCGCTCGCCCAGGCCGGCGCCGACCTGGCCCTGGTCGGCCGCTCCAGCGCCGACGAGACGGCCGGGATGGTCCGCGGAGCCGGCCGCCGCGCCGCGCTGATCTCCGCCGACCTCTCCACCATCGCGCCCGTCCAGGACGTGGTCGAGCAGACGCTCGCCGAGCTCGGCGGGCTCGACATACTGGTCAACAATGCGGGGATCATCCGACGCGCCGACGCGGTCGATTTCAGCGAGGAGGATTGGGACGCCGTCATCGACACCAACCTCAAGTCGGTCTTCTTCCTGAGCCAGGCCGCGGGCCGGCACATGATCGGCCGCGGCCGGGGCAAGATCATCAACATCGCCTCGATGCTGAGCTTCCAGGGCGGGATAAGGGTGCCGAGCTACACCGCCTCCAAATCGGGCGTGGCCGGGCTGACCAGGCTGCTCGCCTGCGAATGGGCGGCGAAGGGGATCAACGTCAACGCCATCGCTCCGGGCTATATCGCGACCAGCAACACCGCCGCGCTCCAGGCCGACGAGACCCGCAACCGCCAGATAGTGGAGCGGATCCCCGCCGCCCGCTGGGGCGATCCCTCGGACCTGGGCGGAGCGGCGGTCTTCCTGTCCTCGTCGGCGTCCGATTATGTCAACGGCCATATCCTCGCCGTCGACGGCGGCTGGCTGGCGCGGTGAGGCTTCCCCACCCGTTCGGGCTGAGCTTGTCGAAGCCCTTCACTTCTTCCAGAGCGGAAGGAGAGCCCTTCGACAGGCTCGGGGCGAACGGAGGAGATAGATGACCGGCACCATCGCCTGCTTCGGGGAGATCCTGCTGCGCATGACCGCGCCGGGGCGCGAGCTCATGCTTCAGAAGCCCGCCCTCGACGTCTATGTCGCCGGCGCCGAAGCCAATGTCGGGGTCGCCCTCGCCAACCTCGGCCATAAGGTGAAGATGGTGACCTGCCTGCCCGCCAACGCGCTCGGCGAAGCCGCGCTCCGCGAGGTCCGCCGCCACGGAGTCGACGTTTCCGGGGTGGCGCGGACCCCGGGCCGGATGGGCCTCTATTTCCTCACCCAGGGTGCCGGCCTTCGCGCCTCCGAGATCTTCTACGACCGGCAGGACAGCAGCTTCGCCCGCGCCGCCGCCGGCGATTTCGACTGGGACGCGCTGCTCGAAGGCGTGGACCTGCTCCACATGTCGGGGATCACCCCGGCGCTCGGCCCGCGCTCGGCCGAAGCGGCGGTCGCCGCGGCGGAAGCAGCCGCCCGGCTCGGAATCCCGATCTCGTTCGACGGCAATTACCGGGCGCAGCTGTGGGAAGCCTGGGACAGCGATCCCAGGTCGATCCTCACCCGATTGGTCTCGAAAGCCGGGATATTGTTCGGCAACCATCGCGACATCTCGCTGCTGCTCGGAGCCGAGTTCGGCGGCGAGGGGCCCGACCGCCGCCGCGAGGCCGCCGAGGCGGCTTTCGGCGCCTTCCCGAATTTGAAGATGATCGCCTCGACCGCCCGCCACGTCGACGACGCCGACCGCCACCGGATCGCCGCCCGGATCGACACGCCTGACGGCGCCGCCCAGACCGAGGAGGTGGTGGTCGCCGGGATCGTCGACCGGATCGGCGCCGGCGATTCCTTCGCCGCCGGGATCCTCCACGGCGT
>DASQJV010000266.1:0-5973 GCA_035630855.1 Allosphingosinicella sp.
CGTCCAGAAGCCCACTACGAACCCGAACACGCATTTTCTTTATTCCATGAACATTCACCTGGAAATGGCTTCCCCCATTTCGGGAGGGGCCAAGAAATGGGTACCCATCATTCTCGATCCGGATACCGGCAACATGGGCGCAGAGCCATGAGCGCCGAGAATGGTCTCGCGAAGGTCGCCCTGCTGGCCCTCGCCGTGGCTTGTGCCGGCTGCAGGGACCGACTCCGGGCCGATGATGCGGACGTCGTACCGGGCAAATATATCGTCTCGATCGAAGCTGTCGACGGCGAGGAATTCTCCCTGACCGACCCCAAGTTTCGAGCGAGGGCCCGAGCCCTGAGGGACCAGCTGGTGAGCGAGACGATCCGCGGCGGCGGTGAGGTGCCGTTCCGCTACGATAATGTACTCATTGGCTTCAGTGCCGCGATGTCCGACCAGCTCGCCAGGACGATCGATGGCCGGGAGGGGGTTCGGGTCGCCAAGGCGCATCGGGTGCGATTGGCCGCGACTCAGTCCGATCCGCCTTATGGTCTGGACCGCATTGCGGAGCGGGCGGGATGCCTCAACAGGACATATGCGTACAGTCAGACCGGCAAAGGCGTGCACGTCTATGTCATCGACACCGGCATTTTCAGTCAGCATCCGGAGTTTCAGGTCGCTCCGGGCCAGAGCCGCGTGTCCCCCGACGTCTACAATCCGTTCAACGACGGCAAGCAGGACGACGATGGGCACGGCACCCATGTTGCGGGAACGATCGGCGGCAACACCTTCGGGGTGGCGAAGGACGTCGAGCTACACTCGGTCCGCGTTTTCAAGCGCGGAATCGAAACCGATACGGGAATACTTATCGAGGCCGTCGATTGGGTCACTGAGAACGCAAAGCCTCACCGGCCGCGCGTAGTGGTCAATATGAGCCTGGTTTCAGGTCGCGATGAAGACCTCGATCGCGCCGTGCGCCGATCCATCGCTCAAGGTCTCACCTACGTCGTCGCGGCAGGCAATCTCGATGCGCGCTTTACGGACGCCAATGCGTGTAATGTGTCGCCCGCACGCGTCAGGCAGGCGATCACCGTCGGCGCGACCCATCCGGGGGATGACAGCATCCCGCATTTCTCGTTCGCCGGCGGCTGCCTGGATACGTTCGCACCCGGGGTGTACATCATGTCCGCGAGGAACGATCTTAGCGGCCAGCCGCGCATAATGAGCGGAACCTCAATGGCCGCGGCGCATGTGTCCGGCTTGGCAGCCCTGTACCTCGAGACGACGGTTGGGAAACCCCCCGTCATGGCAAGCCCGCCCGAGGTCTGGAAAGCGGTGGTCAAGGCAAGCAGCGTGCACCCCGGTACGTCCGGTTGGTCAGGCATCAAAGGAAGCCTGCGACAATCGCCCAACAGGCTCAGCCATTGGGGCTCGATGTCGCAGGACGGAACGACCGACGGAGAGGTTTGTCCAGCTACATAAGGTCGCGACTCGCAAGAGACATGTTCGAGTGGCGGCACCGGCAGAGGCAAGTCTAATCGGATTCGAAAGCTTCGTGACCGCCATGTCGCCCGGGGCAACGGATGCGGGCTCGCCAGCCTCAATATCGTCGCGTCCCGAGAGGTTTTCGCCCGAACCGCACATCATCAAGGTGTGACGGCGGTCACGCGCGGGGCGGCCGGCTGCTGCTAATCATGAACAGGTTGTTGGTCATGGCGCTGCGCTTTCGCAGCGCGCTCGGGCGGCAGCGAGTGACCGCGGACATTCTCGCCAGGGAGATGGGACATGACCGATATCGAAACGAACGCATTCATCGGAGCCGGCGACGCCGATTCGGCGCTGGCCGAGTTCGGGATCTCGACTGAGGTCCGGGCCCGCGGCAACGGCATCAGCGTCGACGAGGACGATCCGGGCGGAGAGCCGACGGGCTCGGGCCCGCTGTTCGGCGATTCGGTGCGCACCGTGAAGGTCAGCACCGCAGAGCTGAGCTTCAACCCGCAATATGTCTGCGCGGTCTATATAAGATATGAGAAGAACGGACGGCCAAATATCCGCCATGCCTACAAGGCCTTGTCCGGTCCCAAGACGGACGAAGAAATAAGGGATATTGCGGAGTACATTCTCCAAGACCTGCGTGACGACGAATATCATACAGACGTCATTCACGTGAGGAAAAACTTCCGGGGTTTCACCATGATGACACAGCAGGTTGTTGTGCTCTTCCTCGACAACGACCCGGCGATCATCAGGATGAATGACGATTCGGAGTTGGAGAATTTGATCCGGTTTTCAGCCTTCGGCGGGGTCCCGCCTTACACGCAAAGAAAGAAAAACTTCGCCTTCTACAACCTTCAGCGCATCAGGCTGACCAAGGACGTCTTCGACTGCAACACGGCTTACCGGGTCGATTTCTGGAATATCGACGAGACCGGCGCGCTGCTGGAGATCGACAGCAATACGGCCCCGGAGGACCACTACGTCTATTCGATGAACATCCATCTGCTGCAGGCGCCCTACGAGCCCGACGAGGTGACGGCCATACCGGTGATATTGGATCCGGACACGGGCAACATGGGAGCGGAGCCCTAGGCGGACCCGAGCGGCGAAATCGAGGGGAGGACAAAATGGAATCCATCGCTTGCCATCGGCCTTCGGCGCGGCCGTCGCGGGGAAGACGCTTCCTGCCGCTTCCGGCGGCGGCCGCGATGCTGCTCGCCGGCGCTTTCGCGGCAGCCGCCACCGCCCAGTCGCTCCCGCCGAGGGACGCCCAAGTCCGAGTCTCGAAACTCCCGATCGATCTCCGCCCGGACGAGCCGCGCGCCGAAGCCGAAGCGGGCGACATCGTCGCCGGTGAATATGTCGTCGTTTTCGGAGACGGCATTGCCGGTCCGCTTCTCTACGCTGCCTCCGGCGATGCCGACCTCGCCGCCGAAGCGGTCCGGCGCAGCGAGGCGCCCGAGCGAGGACTGGCAGTGCGGCGCGACGGCAGCGCCGACCTCGCCGCCGAGGCGGTCCGGCGCAGCGAGGCGGCCGGGCGAGGATTGGCAGTGCGGCGCGATGCCATCGCCAAACTCGCCGCCGGGGCGGTCCGGCGCAGCGAGGCGGCCGATCGGGGATCGGCAGTGCAGCGCGACTTCAGCGCCGAACTCGCCGCCGAGGCGGTCCGGCGCAGCGAGGCGGCCGAGCGGGGATTGGCAATGCGACGCGACGGCAGCGCCGTCCTGTACCGCTATGATGCGGCGATCGTCGGCTTCGCCGCTCGGCTGACCGACGGGGCGCTGGCGGAGATCCGCCGGATCCCCGGGGTCCGTATCGAACCGAACCGAACGATCGCCCCGCCGCGCGAGGTGGCGCCGGACGCGCTCGACGCCCCGGAGGCGCTCGCCGCTCCGGTCCGCCCCCTGGCGAAGTTGGCCGCGCCTCCGCCGCCGCCTTCCTGCGCCTCCGCGCCCAAGGGCCTGGACCGGATCGACCGCCGCCTGCGCCCCTGCGACGGGGTGTTCCAGGCCCTGGCCAAGGGTACGGGCGTCCACGTCTACGTGATCGATACGGGCGTCTTCGCCGCCCACAGCGAGTTCGACGGCCGGGTGTATCCGAATGTAGGCCCCGGGATGGGCCATAACGCGACGAAGGACGGCCAGGGCACGAAGGATTGCGACGGTCATGGCACCGGAGTGGCGAGCGTGATCGGCGGCAAGACTCTCGGCGTGGCGCCCGCGGTCATGATCCACCCGGTGAAGGTCTTCCCCTGTGTCGGCAAGAGCTCGACCGCCGACCTGATTGCGGGCATCAATTGGGTTGCCGCCGACCGGGTGACCGCGCTGGCGAAAGTGCCGGTGGTGGTGAACGTCAGCTTCATGGCCCTCAAAGGGCAGAAGAACACCCTACCCACGTTGCTGAACAATGCGATCGAGAATTCGATCACCGTGGGCCGCATCCCCTACGTCATCGCCGCCGGTAACGATCAGGCCGACGCCTGTGGAGTTTCGCCCGCGATGGTCGGGCCGGCCATCACGGTAGGCAACATCAAGCCGGAAAACGACCGGCGGATGACCGATTCCAACTTCGGGAAATGCGTCGATCTGTTCGCGCCGGGCGGGGGTATCCCCACCGCGGGCAGAGCGGGGCAACCCAACCCGACCATTCGCGACGGTACCTCGTTCGCGGCGCCGCACGTCGCCGGGGTCGCCGCATTGTACCTCGAAAAGTATCCGGGAGCGCCGCCTGCCGCCGTCTGGGCCGCCATCCTCAAAGCCGCCAACAACAACGACCTTCCGCCCGGCACGCCCAATTGGTGCGGAATTGGCAACCTGCCGCCGGGATCGGGATCGCCGAACGTTCTTCTCCACTGGGGCAGCGGATCCCTCGATGGAGTCCTCGACGCGCCACGCCCGGCCAACGCTCCGCCGCCGCCGTCCTGCTGAGGGCGGTAAGTGGGAGCCGAACCGTAGCTGGTGCGGACGGCGGGACTCGAACCCGCACGCCCCGAGGGGCAGGAGATTTTAAGTCTCCGGCGTCTACCGGTTCCGCCACGTCCGCGCCGCCAAGGCATGCCATGATCGCCGTCGGCGCGAAAGCGGGTTGCTTGACGGCGCCGGCGCGACGTAGAAAAGAGTCGATGGCCGCTTCGCGGCGAGGAGGGGAACGTCGATCAGACGTTCAGCCGCTCGCGCATTTCCTTGCCGGGCTTGAAGTAAGGGACTCGCTTGGCGTCGACGTCGACGGCGTCGCCGGTGCGGGGGTTGCGACCCTTGCGGGCGTCGCGCTCGCGGGTGGAGAAGGCGCCGAAGCCGCGAAGCTCGACCCGGCCGCCGTGCTGCAGCTGCTCGGTGATCGAATCGAAGAAGGCGGAGACGACCCGCTCGATCTCCTTGCCGGTGAGATCGGGATGATCATCGCAAAGCATCTGCACGAGCTCGGAACGGATCACAGCTTTCCCCCAAACCTGAGAGCGAACGGTCGATGCGGCAGTCGCCTCGCCCCCAAGCGCGCCCCGCTAACCCAAGTTAAATCTCAAATTTGCCCCGAACGCAATATCTCAGGTTGAAAAAGACAAGGAAAATTCGACCCTTGCCGCACATAGCGTGCGGCGGGGCGAAGGGGCGGGCCGCGCCGCGACCCGCCCGGACCGGTTAGTCTTTGGCTTTGTTTTTCAGGGCCTCGCCGAGGATGTCGCCGAGCGAAGCGCCCGAATCCGAGGATCCGTACTGGGCGACGGCCTGCTTCTCCTCGGCGATCTGGAGCGCCTTGATCGAGAAGTTGGGCTTCTTCGAGCGGTCGAAGCCGATCACCAGAGCGTCGAACTTCTGGCCGACCTGGAAGCGCTCCGGCCTCTGCTCGTCGCGGTCGCGGCCGAGGTCGGTGCGCTTGATGAAGCCCGTCGCCCCGTCGTCGCCGACCTGGACCTCGAGCCCTCCGTCGCGGACCTCGAGCACGGTCACGGTGACCGTCTCGTTCTTGTTGACCCCGCCGGCCGCGCCCGCGGTTCCGCCCTTGGCGACCCCGCCGCGCTCCAATTGCTTCATGCCGAGCGAGATGCGCTCCTTCTCGACGTCGACGTCGAGCACGACCGCCTTCACCATCTCGCCCTTGCGGTGCAGGTTCAGCGCCTCCTCGCCGGTCACGCCCCAGGCGATGTCCGACATGTGGACCATTCCGTCGACGTCGCCGTCGAGGCCGACGAACAGGCCGAACTCGGTCGCGTTCTTGACCTCGCCTTCCACTTCGGTGCCGACCGGGTGAGACGCCGCGAAGGCCTCCCAAGGATTGGCCTGGGCCTGCTTCAAGCCGAGCGAGATCCGGCGCTTCTCCTCGTCGACCTCGAGCACCGACACGTCCACTTCCTGCGAGGTGGAGACGATCTTGCCCGGGTGGACGTTCTTCTTGGTCCAGCTCATCTCGGAGACGTGGACGAGGCCCTCGATCCCCGCCTCGAGCTCGACGAAGGCGCCATATTCGGTGATGTTTGTGACCCGGCCCTTGAACACTCCGCCG
>DASQJV010000267.1:0-3505 GCA_035630855.1 Allosphingosinicella sp.
CGTCGCCGCCGAGAACGTCAAATTCCTGACCATGGTCTACCAGCATCTCGGCGACACCCGCGCCCTGGGCGCCATCCACCGCGGAATGAACATCTATTTGCTCACCCAGCAGGGCGCTCCTCAGGCGGGCTGGGCGCTTCAATATACGCTCGACCTCAAGCCCGCCGCCGCGCGCACCTACGAGCCCAACGCGCTCCACACCGGAACCACCGGCTCCAACGTCGAGCAGCTGATGAACTTCTACCGGATGACCGGCGACCGCCGCTTCCTCGCCCGGATCCCGGAGGCCTTGGCCTGGCTGGAGTCGGTGCGCCTCCCCGAGCCGCGCCAGGGCCGAAACTTCCCGACCTTCGTCGAGATCGGCACCAACCGGCCGATCTACGTCCACCGCCGAGGCTCGAACGTCGTCAACGGCGAATATTATTGGGACTACAGCCCCGAGGCGACGCTCGGCCATTATTCCGCCTTCCGCAACGTCGACGTTGCGAAGCTGAGGCGCGAATATGAGTCGCTCCTGAAAACCTCGCCGGCCGAGCTGGCCAGCAACTCGCCTTTGCTCGCGCCCGACCCGGAGCCCCTGCCCCGCTATTTCGTCAGCGGCGGAATGGTCGGATCGGACCTCAACGCGGGCGCCGTCACCGCCTCCCCGCGCGAGCTGATCCGGGCGCTCAATCTCCAGGGCTGGTGGCCCACTCCGCTCCGAGCGACCAGCAACCCCTATCGCGGCGACGGCCCGGCCCAGCCGGTTCCCGGCGACTATCGGACCACCCATGTCGGCGACCCGAGCGACACATCGCCTTACACGACCGACACGCCGGTGACGGGGATCTCCACGGCCACCTACATGGCGAACATGGCCAGGCTGATCGAGGCGCTGGGGACGGCGCCGCGCTGAACCGCGGCCGGTGACTCTATTTCCCCGTTCGGGCTTAGCCTGTCGAAGCCCTCTTCTTCGGTGACAGAAAGGAAGCCCTTCGACAGGCTCAGGGCGAACGGGGGCTGGTCAAGCGATCCGCTCGATCGCCTCGGCCGAGAGGGGGCCGTGGTCGAGCACCGCATCGTGGAATCCACGCGCCCGGCGCGAAGCCGCCGCCCTCCGCCCCAGCCGCTGCAAGGTCAGCGCCACCATCGCGTCGCCGGCGAAGCCCGCCGGCTCGACGGCATAACGGTCGACCTCGGCCGCGAACGGGAAGAACAGCTCGAACCCGACCGTCTCCTCGAGATAGCGGATCGCCCGCGCCCGCTCCCAGCGGCGCAGGTGGAGGCCGATGTCGCAGGCCACCCGGGCGAGCCGGAACAGCCGGGACTGGAGGAACCCGAGCTCGACTTCCGGCGGCCAGCCGATGTCGCCGACCAAAGTCTCCGCATAGACCGCCCAGCCTTCCGAATAGCCCGGCGCATAGCGGAGCTGGAGCGGATGCGGATCGGCCGGGCGCTGGCGCCCGAGCTGGAGCAGATGGCCCGGCACCGTCTCGTGGAAGACGACCGGGGCCAGGGTCCAGCTCGGCCGCTCGTGGACCTGCCCGAGGTCCGGATAATAAGCGCCCGGGCCCGCCGCCGTCGGAGCGTCGCGATAACCCCGCCGCCCGGCCTGCTCGTCCGCCGGAGCCATCCGGCGCACCGCGCTTCCCGGCTCCAGCGGCGGGTTGAACATAAAGGCCAGCTGCTTCCGGCGACGGTCGAGGAGGGCGTTCATGTCGGCGACGGCGCGGGCCCGGCCGGCATCGTCATTGGCGTAGAGATGCTCCGGCCGCCGCTTCAGGGCCCTCAGCCGCTCGCCGACTCCGCCCTGCTCCAGCCCGGCACGCCTGAGCGCCGCGTCGGCGCGTCGGAGCAGATCCGCGGTCTCCTCCGCCACCCGTCTCTCGATCCGCTCCGGGCGGTCGTCCAGGCCGGTAGTGCAGCGCAGGCGCAGCCGGTAATAATCCTCGCCGCCCGGGAGGCGCCGGACGCCGGGCTCGTCGGTCGAGTTGGAGCGAAGGCTCGCGAGCGCCTCGATCTGGCGCCCGAGCGCATCCGAGGGCCGAAGGTCGCGAAGCGACTTCAGGACCGGGTCGAGGACGAAGCGCGGAGGAACGATCCCGCGGGCAGCGTCGGCCCGAAGCCGCTCCGTCTCCTCGTCCAGCCGCCGGGCCGTCTCGGCCGGCGAGACGGTCCGATCTCCGAGCTGCAGCCAGGCGCCGTGCCGCTGGCTGACAACGTAAGGCGAGCTTCCGTCCGCCTTGCCGAAGGGGAAGGCACGGCGGAGCGCCGATTCGCGCTCGAGCCCCCGGGCCACCATGGCGAGGATGGCGCGGTCCGCCCGATCGAGCCCGCTCGGGCGCGCCCGGCGGATCAGCGCCAGCATCGCCTCCGGCTCCCCGCCCGAAGCGACCCGATCGAGGATCGAGCGGAGCGACGTCGACGAGCCGGCCGAGGCCCGGGGCGCTACCGCCAGCGCGCCGAGCCCGGCAAGAAGCTCGCGACGAGTGGCGCGAAAGGTCATCTCCGCCGACTAGGTTCGGTCGCGCCCTTGGGAAAGCTTTTGTTGGGCTCAGCCGAGATCGGCCCCTTCCGAATCGAGCGCGTAGCCGGCGGAGCGGACCGTCCGGATCAGGTCGGGCCTGCCGCCCTCGTTGAGCGCCTTGCGGATTCGCCGGATCTGGACGTCGACGGTCCGCAGCTCGACGTCGCTGTCGGTGCCCCAGACCCTGTCGAGCAGCCCCTCGCGCGTGAAGACCCGGCGCGGGCTCTCGAGCAAATGCTGGAGAAGCCGGAATTCGGACGGAGTGAGGTGGATCGGGCTGCCGCCGCGGCGGACCCGGCGGGTGGCGACGTCCATCTCGAGATCGGCATAAGCGAGGGTCGCGCCCGCAAGCGCCGGCCTCGCCCGCCGCAGGACGGCGGCGACCCGGGCCAGCAGCTCGCGCGGCGAGAAAGGCTTGGTCACATAATCGTCGGCGCCGGTCTCGAAGCCGCGGAGCCGGTCGCTCTCCTCGCCGCGGGCGGTCAGCATGATGATCGGGACCTGGGCCGTCTCGCTCAGCCGGCGAAGCCGGCGGCAGACCTCGATCCCCGAGGTGCCCTCGATCATCCAGTCGAGCAGGACGAGGTCGGGCGGGGTCTCCCGAGCCAGCAGCAGAGCCTCGTCGCCGTCGCCGGTCTGGAGCACCTGATAGCCCTCGCGCGACAGATGGAAGCGGACCAGCTCGGCGAGCGCCGGGTCGTCCTCGACGAACAGGATCCGCCCCTTGCTCATCCGCCGGCCCGGGCGGTCGGGTCGGCGCCCTTCTCGCGGTCGGCGAGATGGTTTCCGGTCGCCGCGAAATAGACCATCTCGGCGATGTTGGTGGCATGGTCGCCGATCCGCTCGAGATTCTTGGCGACGAACAGCAAGTGGGTGGAGGCGGTGATGTTGTTCGGGCTCTCCATCATGAAGGTGAGCAGGGTTCGGAAGATGCTGTTGTAGAAATCGTCGACGGCGCGGTCGCGCTCGCAGACCTCGGCCGCCTTGGCGGCGTCGCGG
>DASQJV010000268.1:0-5226 GCA_035630855.1 Allosphingosinicella sp.
CTACCCGGCTTCCGGTCGGGTCGGCCCCCGAGCGGCTGACCGTCTCGTAGGAATCCGCGCCGGCCTTGCGCCACAAAGTCGAGATCGTCAGCTTACGGCCGTCGGGGCCGGTATAGATCTGGTCGCCGAAATCGAGATCCTCACCTTTCGGGACCATCGTCCCGCGGCTGACCCCGCCCGACGAATTCCAATAGGTATAGCCGACCCGCTTCGCCGAGCCGTCCCAGCTGTACAGGGTCTCGCCGCGATAGGGGGCGCCGGGCCCCTTGACCTCATGCCGGTCCCGCACGTGCTGGCCGCCATAGGCGCTCTCGAAGCAATGGGTGTCGACCGAGCCGTTCGTGAACTCGCCGCGCCAGCAATGGCCGAGCAGGAATCGCAGCGGCTCCAGCTCCGAGCGCAACGGCGGCTGCGCCGTCTTCGCGAATCGGGCCTTGAGGGCGTCGAGGGACGACTGATTGCCCTTCTCGAAGAAGCCGAGCAGCCGCCGCCCGGCCTCGCTGTCGTCATAGCCCGCACCGGTGAGTCGGACCCGGGTCCGTCCGTCCCCGGCCGGCTCGAGCTCGAAGGCGCTGACGACCTTCCGGTACGTGTCGAAATCGGGAAAGCCCTCGGGCGCCTTGACCGTCCGGAACACCATCAGCCGCCGCGGCACCCTCAGCAGCACCTGCTGGCGGATCGTCGAGCGGTCGCCGGGCCTGGCGGCGGCCGAATAGCTGGTCTCGATCACGTCCTCCGGCGCCGCCCAGGCGACCGGCACCGCCCAGCTCTTCCAGCCCTCGGCGGTCGAGATCGCCGCCCAGACATCCTCCGGCGGCGCGTCGACCACCGCCTCGTGGATCAGCAGGTGGGTGCCGTCGGGCGCCCGCTCCTTCGTCGCCGCCGTGGCGGGGGCCGCCGCCGCAAGGCCGATGACCAGAGCCGCGATCAACCTCATGCCGCCTCCTTTTCCTTCGCCGTCAGCATCTCGAAATAGGCCCGGAGCTGGGCCACCGACCGGTCGAAATGGGCGACGTCGCGATGGGTCCGGGCCTGCATCACTCCGCCTTCCATCACGGTGAGCGCGAGCTCCGCGAGCGAGCGAAGGTCGGTGGCGGCCGGAAACCGGTCGCGGGCCTGCTCGAGGCACGAGGCGACGGCCGCCACCCAGCCCTCGAAATTCTCGGCGAGCAGATGCCGGACCGGCGGGTCCGCCTCGTGAAGCTCGAGCGCGAGGCTCCCGATCGGGCAGCCATAAGTGCAGTCCGTCTCGATGATCAGCGAGCGGTATTTGGCGAGCAGGGCGAAGATCTTTTCGACCGGATCGTCGATCCCGCCCCAGGCCGGCTCGAGCAGCATCGGCGCGATCCCGTCGCGATAGGCTTCGAGCACCGCGATGAGCAGGTCCTGCTTGCCCGGGAAGAAATGGTAGAGGCTGCCGCTGTTGACCTGGCTCCGGCTCAATATGTCGGCGATCGAGGTCGAGCCGTAGCCCTTGAGCCAGAACAGCTCCATCGCCGCTCCGATGATGCGTTCTCGCGTGTCCCTTCCGCCCATGAAAACAGTTATTGATTGAACGTTCAATCAAGTCAAGCGCCATCAAACTTCGCTTGGGCGGCAGGGGAAGCGGTGATATATCCTTCCTCGTGCCATTGGGAGGAAGAACCGATGATCGCGCTCGCCTCAGCCTTGCTCTTCACCGCCGCTCCGCCAACGGCCGCCGATCGGGTCCAACCGCAAAGCGACGGTCAGACGGTGGTGGTCACCGGGACGCGAATCCGCGACTATCAGGCTCGGCTCAAGGCTTGCCTCGAGCGCGACTGCCCTCCCGACGAGGATATCGACGCCACCCTGACGCTGGCGGAGGCCCAGTTCCTGGAGGGCGATTATCGCGGCGCCCGCCGCGTGCTCCGCGCCTCCCTCGGCCGCAACCGCGACCAGGCGCGCGGCTATCCCGAGCCGGTCTCGGATCTCCACCGAGCCCGGGCGCGGATCGACCGCCATCTCGGCTTCGACCGCGACGCCGCCGTGGCAATCCGTGACTCGCTCCGGGCGCTCCAGACGGGCCTGCCCCTCGAGGACCATCGCCATTTCACCGTCCGGCTCGAGATCGCGCAGTCGCTGCTCGGCTTCGGCCGCTATCGCGAAGCCGATGCCGAGCTTCGGCGGCTGGCCGAGCTCGCCCGGCGGGCCGGCCGCGAGGATCTCGCGGCGACGGCCGAGCTTCGCCGGATGTGGGTGAACTATGTCGAGGACCCGGCCGGGCCGACCCTGCGCAAGGTGACCGAGCTTTCGCGGACGACCGATCCGGCCTTGCAAGCTCAGGTGCCGGGCGCTCGAATGCTTCTGGCGCGTATCTACCGTGAGCGCGGGGAGACGGAGAAAGCGGACGCTCTCGCCGCCGACATCGCGCGGACCGGCGGGCAGCGCCAGCTCATCTACGCACCGGTCTACGAGCTGCGCCAGATCTCCGACGCCGGCGCCGCCAACGCCCGCTCCATGCAGATGGCGGCCAATGCGATGAACGAGGGCGGGAAGGCCTTGCTGACGAGCAATCTGGCGGACCGGCTGACCGGCAATTTCGACGACAAGTGGATCGACGTGAGCTTCTGGATCACGCCCGAGGGCCGGGTCGAGGGTCTCGAGATTGTCCGCCGCGGCAGAAGCGGAAGCAGCTGGGCGGCGCCGCTGCTCGGCTCGATCGCCGGCCGCCGCTATTCGCCCGACGCCGCCGGCCAGCGCACCCATAGGCTCGAGCGCTACACCTATACGTCGGAGCACTGGTCGACCGGAGTGGGGAGCCGGATAACGCAGCGCTCGCCGAGCGCCCGGGTCGAATATCTCGACCTGACCGCCCAGGCGTCCGGCGACGGGCGGTCGCTGGCGCCGCACAGCCGGCCCTAGGGTCGGTCCTATTCAAGCGGAACCAGCTGTTCCCCGGCGAAGGCCGGGGTCCAGCGGCACCGCCAGCGGGACTGGGTCCCGGCCTTCTCCGGGAAACGATTCAGCTTCACTCGGACGGACCCTAGCGCCAGTAGCCGGGAAGCTTCCAGCCGAAGTGGATCGCCCCGGCGCGCAGGGCGAAGCCGGCGGCCGCCGCGGTGAGGCCGGCGAGCGCGGCCGGGAGGCCGGCCAGAAGCAGCGCCACCATCAGGCTCGCCGAGAGGGCGGCGGCGGTCACATAGAGTTCCGGCCGCATCAGGGTCGACGGCTCCGAGGCCAGGACGTCGCGGATGATTCCGCCCAGGCAGGCGGTGATCACGCCCATCGCGAAGGCGGGGATGGGCGCAAGGCCGTAGGCGAGGCCCTTGGCGGCGCCGTAGGTCGCGTAGGCGGCAAGGCCGGCGGCGTCGAGCCAGTCGAGCGTCCGGTCCTTCCACAGGCTGCGGGGCGAGGCCCAGACCGCCAGAGCGGCGGCGAAGCAGACGATGAGATGGCCGTTCGAATGAACCCAGAAGACCGGCGCTCCGATCAGGAGGTCGCGAGCCGTCCCTCCACCCACCCCGGTGACGACGGCGAAGAAGATGAGGGTGACGAGGGTCTGCTTCTTCGCCGCCGCGAGCAGTGCGCCCGAGCAGGCGAAGACGGCGACCCCCGCCCAGTCGAGATAGGGCAGGGCCGAGCCGAGAAGGGCGGCCGGGCTCGTCATCGCCGCCGGCGCCTCAGGGTCAGCGGAAGCATGACCAGGGCGAGCAGGGTCGTCACCAGCGCCGCGATCCCGAAGCCGATGAGCAGGGGATTGTGGGCGTCCTCGCGGGTCTCGAGGTCCATGATGTGGAGGCCCCACATCCAGTCGTAGAAGCGCCACCAGCGGGTCCGCTTCGCGAGGATCTCGCCGGTGGCGGAATCGAGATAGAAGCGGGTGCCGTCGCTCATCGTCACCCGCCAGGCCGATACCTTGCGGCGAAGGTCGAGCGGCGGCGCCTCGGCCGAAGTGCGGTCGACTGCGGCGACCCGCGCCTTGCCGGTGTAGCGCGACTCGACGATCCGGGCGGCGTCGGCGGGGCCGAGCGGCGGAAGCAGCCGGCCGGTGGCGGAGTCGGCCAGCCGGGTGCCGCCGTCGGCATATTCGAGCAGCCATACGGCTCCTTCCGGTCTCGGCTCGAGCCGGAGCGAGGCCAGCGGCCGGGGGCCGATGGCGGGCGGAACCGGGGCCAGTCCGGCCGGAAGCGGCGGCGCCTCGGCGATCAGATCTTCGCCACGAACCGTCTCGATCGGACGCGCCACCATGACGAGGCCAGACACCGTCCAGGCGAGGAAGGGCAGCCCGACGATCCAGCCGAGCCAGATATGCCAGCGCCTGAGCCTTTGCCGGATCTTCATCATGCCCCGGCGACGATTACTTGAACCGCTCCCGGCATTTGTCGAGGACCGGGATGGGAGAGCCGAGCCCGGCCGCGGCGGCGAGCGCGCGATCGCGTTCGCGGCTCTGCGCTTCGGCGCTGGCGCCGGCGCGGTCGCGAAGGCCGGCGGCGAGGGCGTCGTTGAGCTCGGTGCGCATCCGCCGGTAATCGGCCAGCTCGTTGCCGAAATGCCTTTCGGCCCCTTCGAGGGCGAGTCCGGCGAAGTCGGCAAGCTCCTCGCAGGCGATCTGGGCCTCGAACCGGCGGGACGGAAGAGCGACCTGCGTCTTCGCCGCGATCGGGAAGGCGGCATCGCAGGCCGGAACCAGATCGCGCCACTTGCCGCCGGTGATTCCGGCCTCGAGCTCGCGCATCCGCTTGTTGACCCGGTTCGCCGTCTCCCCCTTGAACTCGCCGCCTTCCGACGCCGTCAGAAGCGCATAATGGAAGATCCTGCCCTGCGCGGCGAGCGGCAGCGGCGCCTGTACGTCGGTCACCGCCGTCCGGGCCGCGGCCGCGGCGACGACTGCGCAGGTGGCGGCCCGGTCGACCGGGTCGGCCGGAAGCTCGAGCGCTTTGGCGCCGCCGCAAGCCGACAGGACGAGGGCGGCGAGGCAGGCCAAAGACGGATAGGGCAGGTTCACGAACAGCTCCGCATCGTTACGCCCGACCATCGATAGACGGATTCCATCGGCCCGTCAGCCTCCCACGGCGGGGCCGCCGCCGGTCAGTCCGGAAGCAGCCAGGAGACTCGGGCGATCGAAAACGACTCGACCGGCCTGGAATCGGGCCCGAGCGCCGGCTCGAAGCGCGCGCGCTTCATGAACAAGGCGCAGGTCCAGACGTCGAGCTCGCGATGGCCGCTGCTGACCACGGGAGCGCAGCCGGCGACGCTTCCGTCGGT
>DASQJV010000269.1:0-3861 GCA_035630855.1 Allosphingosinicella sp.
TGCGCCAGCCCGCTGGGAACCGCTCCCACCTCGACGGTGTCGTCCGCCAGCCCCTCTCGGCGCAATTCGGTGAGCGCCGCCTGGATATCGTCGGTCGCGAGCGCGAGGTGCTGGATCCCTTCGCCCTTATACTCGCGGAGGAACTCCTCGATCTGGCTGTGCTCGTCCTGGCTCTCGTTGAGCGGGATCCTGATCTTGTCGTCCGGGGCCGTCATCGCGCGCGAAAGGAGAGCGGTCTGCTGGCCCTCGATATCGAAATATCGGATTTGGCGGAAATTGAAGATGCGCTCGTAGAACTGGGCCCAATGGTCCATCCGCCCCCGGTGGACATTGTGGGTGAGGTGGTCGAGCGTGTGGAGGCCCGAGGGCGTTGTCGCTTCGGCCCCCTCGGCCGGCACGAAATCGCGGTCGTAAAGGGTCTCGGCGCCGTAAAGGTCGACGAGGTAGAGGTAGGAGCCTCCGATGCCCTCGATCGCCGGCAGGCCGTATTCGCCTTCGACGCGGGTGGCGCCCCGCTCGACGGCGAGCGTCAGCGCCTTTTCGGCGTCGGCGACCCGAAAGGCCATCGCGCTCGCCGACGGGCCGTGGGCGCCGCGGAAGTTCTCGGCGTGGCCCGAGGCTTCCATGTTGAGCAGGAAGTTGATGTCGCCTTGCGCGTAATGGCGGACGTGCTTGGTCTTGTGGTCGCTCCGATGGGCGAAGCCGAGCCGGCGGAAAAGGTCGCCCAACGCCTCGGGATCGGGGCTGGTGAACTCGACGAACTCGAAGCCGTCGAGACCGAGGGGGTTGTCGTGGGGCATCTTCAAACTCCTGACTCTGGGCGGCTCTCTATCAAGCCCCCCGCCGGGCGGCAAATAGGTTGCGCCGGCCCCGTCCCGGCCATATCTCGCCAGCCATGCCAGCCACCCATTCCACCCGCATGCTCATCCTCGGCTCAGGCCCGGCCGGGCTCTCCGCCGCCATCTACGGCGCCCGCGCCGGCCTCGCGCCGATCGTCGTCCAGGGCATCCAGCCCGGCGGCCAGCTCACCACCACCACGGACGTCGAGAATTATCCCGGCTTTCGCGACGTCATCCAGGGTCCCTGGCTGATGGAGGAGATGCAGGCCCAGGCCGAGCATGTCGGAGCCCGGATGATGTGGGACCATATCGTCGAGGTCGACCTCTCAAGCCGCCCGTTCCGGCTCGTCGGCGACGGCGGCACCGTCTACACCGGCGACGTCCTCGTCATCGCCACGGGAGCCCAGGCCAAGTGGCTCAACCTCCCGTCCGAGGAGCATCTGAAGGGCAGGGGGGTGTCCGCCTGCGCGACCTGCGACGGCTTCTTCTACCGCGGCAAGAAGGTCGCCGTGATCGGCGGCGGCAACACCGCGGTCGAGGAAGCGCTCTACATGACCAACCACAGCCACGACGTCACTCTGATCCACCGCCGCGATTCGCTCCGCGCCGAGAAGATCCTCCAGGACCGGCTGTTCGCCAATCCGAAGATCAGGGTGCTGTGGAACAAGGCGGTCGACAAGTTCGTCGCCGGCGGCGAGCCGGAGGGACTGGTCGGACTCGACCTCAGGGACACGAAGAGCGGCGAGATCAGCCATGTCGACGTCGAGGGCGGCTTCGTCGCCATCGGCCATTCCCCCGCGACCGAGCTGTTCCAGGGCAAGCTCACGCTCGACAAGGACGGCTACATAGAGGTCGAGCCGGGGAGCACCCGGACCAGCGTCGAGGGCGTCTTCGCCTGCGGCGACGTCATGGACAAGATCTACCGCCAGGCGGTCACCGCGGCGGGAACCGGCTGCATGGCCGCCCTCGACGCCGAGAAGTTCCTGGCGGAGATGGAGTTCGAGGCGGCCGCCGCCGGAGTCCACGAGGTCGCCTGAACCCGGAATGACGAATTACAGCCGCTCCAGAGCCTCCCTCACCGCCGCCAACAGGGCCGCTTCGTCGCCGGGGCGGGAGAAGGTGTGGGCGTCGCTGTCGATCGTCAGCGGCGCCGGGCTGGTCTCGCGAACCGGCCGGAACGCCGCTGAGCTCCATTCGGCCTGGGCGGCGATCGCCGTGGCGTCGCGGGTCGCCAGGACGAGCTGTGCCGGCACCCGCGCCTTTTGAAGGGAGGCCGCGATCTCCCCGGCGAGGCTCGAGGGCCGGCTCGCGACGATCTTGCGAAGCCCTTTCAGAACCTTTCGATAAGATATTGATCCTGAAAGAAGACGCTTCCAGCCTTCGAGGCTCAGCAGCTGCTCCTTGTAGCGCGACTTGATCGCCGCCGCCGGCGGCTCCCCCGACTCGGCCTCGACGAACCAGGGATTGACCAGGATGTAGCCGTCGAGCCCGGCGGACTTGCCGTGCAGGGCCAAAGTGGAGGCGCCGTCGCACAGGCCGAAGCCGAGCAGGCGGCTGAGCTGCGGCTGCTCGCGGCGGAAGGCGGCGGCGGCGGCGGCGACGTCGGGGCCGCTGTCCCTGAAATCGGGATCCTCGCCCCCGCTGTCGCCTACCCCGCGGCGGTCGTAGCGGAAGCAGGGCCAGCCGGACCGCGCCAGCGCGCCCGCCAGCCGCTCGTACATTCGGTGCGACCCGATCCTTGTCTGGGTTCCTCCGGTGACGAGCAGGAGGCCGGTCTCGCCGGCCGCTGGATCGAGGCTGGCGCCGAGCGCCGAACCCTCGCAGTCGAAGCTCAGCAGAGTCCGCATGAGCGCGCCCATTGCGTTATGTCCGAGGCCATTGCATCGGCAAGCTCAGTCGAATTCTGAGGTTCGGCGCGGCGCCAGAGCGGCGGTCCCTCGAGCTTGAGGTCGGCCTCCGCCCGGTCGGTCGAGAGGCGGACCGTCCTTACCGTGCCGCCGGCCTCGGGCTCGGCTTCGGCGAGGCCGTCGAGCAGGGCCTGCGAGGGCGCGTAGCCGCCGCCGCCCTCGGTCATCAGCCCCGCCCGGGCGAGGTCGCGGGCGAGCGACGCTCCGTTCGCGGGGGCGAAGCGCCAGCGCGCCGGTGCGGCCCCGTCGAGCAATGCGCCGCCGCGAAGGCTCAATGTCGCCACCGCTCCGGCCGACTCACCGGCCGAGGCGGCGGAGTCGAGCCAGTCCCGCCACGACACCTCCTCCAGCGCCCGCTCGCTTTCGCCGGTGCCGGGAAGGTCGGGAAGGAAGGACCGGAAGCCTTCGGCGGCGAGCCGGCGCATCACCGAGGCGAGCAGGGCCCGGGTCCGATTCATCTCCTCGAACAAGGGGGGCAGGAAGAGCAGGGCGGGGCCGCTCCCGATCCGCATCATCCATTCGTCACGGCCCCCCGCCCGGTAGTGGGTATAATGGAGACCGGAATCGCTCACTGAAGCGTTTTTGAGCGGGCGAAGGTGAGCAGCGAGCCGAAGCTTTCGAGCATGTCGGCGTCGACCTCATGATCCTCGATCAGGATCCCGAGCCTCTCCTCGAGCTCGGTCAGCAGTCCGGCGACCGCCATCGAGTCGAATTCGGGCAGGGCTCCGAACAGGGGGCTGGATTCGTCCAGCGCCGCGACCTGGGCCTCGGGCAGGCCGAGCACGTCGCGGAGCACGGCCCGGAGGGTGGCGTCGACTTCCTGTTCGTCGTTCAAGGCGGCGGTCATCAAAGGCTCCCCTCGTGGCGCGCCGCGCCTAACGGCTTCGAAGGCGGCGGACAAGCGCCGATAGTCCGGCCCGCGCCGCGCCGGCGAGACCGCGGACGGTGCGCGGGTTCCAAGCCTCGACCCGCATCAGCTCTGCCCGATGCTCCATCCAGTCGCGCTTATAGCCGTCGTCCCCCGTGCCATAGTCGATCCAGATGACCCGATCCTCTTCGATTGCTGAGCGGAACATCGCCATGCTGAGTATTGTGCCCGGGGAAAGGGCCTTGGC
>DASQJV010000270.1:0-4490 GCA_035630855.1 Allosphingosinicella sp.
GAAACTGAACCTTCGCGCGCCCGGCGTTGTCGAGGGTGGCGAGATTCTCGTCGCGGGGCGGATCGTCGGGGTCGCGCGATTCCGCCGAGCCTTTCTGGACCAGAATCGCGGTCAGCACGACATAGGCCGACATCTGCAGGAACTCGCTCTCCCAATTCTCGAAGACGGAGGAGACGAACTCCGGGTCGACGGCATAGGCCGCGAGCGAGAGCGCCTCCTCGCCGTGGCGGACCAGTTCCTCGTTCTGGACCATCCATCCCGCGATCCACTGGCCGAGGATGCTGGCCAGGAAGAGCAGCATCAGGACGATCGTCAGGCCGTTGTTTTTGAACAGCTTGGCCATGGAGCCTCCAGTCTTTGCGGCAGGCTCAATGCGGCTCTTGCGGCCTTTGTTCCGGAGCCGGAAAGGGGGCGGGCGGCGGTTCGGACCGCGGGCCGCACTGTGTCCCGGGAGTCACAAAGGGGTTGGAAGCGGCGCGGCTTGCGGGAACCGGACGAGCCGCTTCGAGTTGCCGCCATGACGGAGCCGGGTTGGGTAATGGCCAGCAACAACAAGCAGGAATTGTTTTCCGAGGTCGAGCGGGCTCAGCACGAGCTTAAGGAGAGCATCGAGCACAGCCGCCGCCTGGTCGAGCGGTCGGACGCGCTGATCCGCCAGGTCAGGGACCAGGCAGAGGAACCAGGGGATGGCGGTCGGTCGGTGAATTAGGCTCTCCACGGTCACCCGTCCCGTTCGGGCTGAGCTTGTCGAAGCCCTCTCCTTTCCCCTTTGAAGCAAGAAGGCCCTTCGACAGGCTCAGGGCGAACGGATTGGGTGATTCAATCGCCTACAACTCCAGGCTCACGCCTCGCCGGTGAACCTTTTGACCTTGACCGGAAGCTTCTTCCCCTTGGTCCGGCGCGACGGGATCTGGACCGGGTGGCGCTTCTTCCATTCCGCCCAGGTCATCGGCCCGTCGGGCGTGTCGATCAGCTCGTCGTCCAGTGACATCGTCTCGCTCCGCGGCGCAGGGAGCGCCATTATCGTCGAATCGCGGCCGGGCGGCCATCCCCTACCGGCGCCGCCTGACCTCCCGCTTCCAGTCGAGCTCTGACGGCATCGGCAGGCTGGTGTCGGTCGGCGCCTCGTCGACCGGCTCGAGCTCCGGGTCGCGAACCTTCGCTCCGTGCCGGTGGAGGCACATGATGCACAGGCAGCGCCGGCGGACCTCGCGGAGGGTGTCCACCCATCCTTTCCGGTGGAACAGCCACCACAGGGCGTGGCTGCTGAAGACCGTACCGTGGCCGCAGCGGGCGCAGGTCAGCCGGACCGCGCGGCTGCGGACGGCGACGTCGAACAGGTCGCGTAGGGGATAAGCGGTCGGCAGGTCCGGCATACAGAACAAATAGCGAACAAAAAGCCGCGTTGGAAGCGGGGTCGAGCCGGAGCGGGGAATGAAAATCGGCGATCGGGTCCGCTCAACCCATTGACCTTCCGTCAGCTTCCGGCAAGGAGCGCCCCCCATGGCAGCCACCGAACCGAAGAGCGTCTGGGACGTCGCGGCGACGCTCGGCGAGGGCCCGGTCTGGGTCGAGCGCGACCGGGCCCTGTGGTTCACCGACATCAAGGGGCGACGGGTCCATCGCTACGATCCGGCGACGGGCGGGCGTCAGACCTGGGTCGCTCCGGAGCAGGTCGGGTTCGTGCTCCCGGCCCGCGACGGCGGGTTCATCGCCGGGCTGATGAGCGGGCTGCACCGCTTCGACGAATCGACCGGCCGATTCACCCTGATCGCCGAGATCGAGCCGGAGCGGCCGAACAACCGGCTCAACGACGGGGTCGTCGACCCGGCCGGCCGGCTCTGGTTCGGAACGATGGACAATGGCGAGAATGCGAAGACGGGCGCTTTCTACCGCTTCGAGCGCGGCGCGGTCGCGGCCACCGGCCTCGACGGGATCGCGATCACCAACGGCCCCGCTTTGTCGCCCGACGGGCGGACCCTCTATTTCGTCGACACCCGCGCCGGAACGATCGGCTCGGCCGAGGTCGGCGAGGACGGGAGCCTCGGGCCGGCCCGGCCGTTCGCCCGGATCGATCCGGCGGAAGGCCATCCCGACGGGCCGAGCGTCGACAGCGAGGGCTTCGTCTGGGTCGGCCTCTATGCCGGCTGGGAGGCGCGCCGCTATTCGCCGGCCGGCGAGCTGGCCGAGCGGGTCCGCTTCCCGGTCGCCAACATCACCAAGATCGCCTTCGGCGGCGACGATCTGCGCACCGCCTACGCCACCACCGCGCGGCAGATGCTGACCCCGGCCGAGATCGCCCGGCAGCCGCGGGCCGGCGACCTGTTCGAGTTCCGGGTCGACGTCCCGGGCCTGCCCTCGCCGCTGGTCGCGACCTGACGGCCTCGACGCCGGGTCGATCTTGATCGCATCCGGAACGGCGACGATCCTCCCTTGACGGACCCAGGATGTTGGCGGATGCTCGCCCCGATGTGAGCTAGGGGCGCTCACGCCGACACCGGGCGTCCTCGAACACTCACCTGCACATGGGGAGGGGACCGTGGGCGTTAGACGATCTGCCGTTGGTGGAGCCGCTCTGTCGGCGCTGGCCCTGTCCCTCGCCGCCTGCGGCGACGGTCCGGTCAAGGACGAGGCGGCGACCGCCGGGATCGGCGACGACAAGCTCGTCCACGCGACGGTCAAGAACGCCTCCGAGGATTATTTCCGGGACATGGACGGAGGCATCGACCTCGCCCCGGCCGAGCGCGACGGGCGGATCATGTGGCTGGTCTGGAGCGGGGGCAACGACCGCTTCTGGGACGAGATGATCAAGCCGACCTTCGGCAGCTTCGACCTCCTGAAGATCGTCGCCGCTCCGCCCAACACGGGCAACGGCCGGCCCAACCGCTGGAAGAATCTCGGCCTCGTCAACGAGCCCTGCTTCCGGGCGCCCTCGGGGCCGGACAAGAACCGCTTCGGCCTCTGGCTCGACGCCCGCGACCCGGCCTGCCCGCCCGATCCGTTCGCCGACGAGAAGCGCTTCCCCGGCGTCAAGCTCGGAGCCCGAGGCAAGACCATGCCGGCCGGATCCTATTACGGCTGGCCGACCGGAATCGTCGGCCTTCGCCTGTTCCCCAATCCGGCCTTCGACGAGAAAGCGGCGAAGCGCTGGAACGCGGATCTCTATTATAACAAGCCCGAATATTACAACGACAAGACCCTGGTCCGCCCGTACCGGGTCGGCATGACCTGCGCCTTTTGCCATGTCGGACCGAGCCCGGTGAACCCGCCGGCCGATCCGGAGGCCCCGGCCTGGTCCAACCTCAGCTCGACAGTCGGCGCCCAATATCTGTGGATGGACCGCATCTTCTACTGGGACTGGGAGAAGAACCCGCGCAGCTTCCTCTACGAATGGCTTCACACCTTCCAGCCGGGGACGATGGACACGTCGCTCGTCTCGACCGACAACATCAACAATCCGCGGACGATGAACGCGATCTACGACCTGCCGGCGCGGCTCGATATGGGCTATCGGATCGGCCAGGAGACTCTGATCGGCGGAGCTCTCGACAACCTCCAGTTCAACGACGTCTCCAAGGACCCGATCCTGACCCGCCTCTACGAAGGCAAGGGCGCGGTGCGGACCCCCCGGGTGCTCAAGGACGGCTCGGATTCGGTCGGCGCGCTCGGGGCGCTCAACCGGGTCTATCTGAACATCGGCCTCTACAGCGAAGAGTGGATGCGCCATTTCAACCCGGTGATCGGCGGCAAGACGGTGAGCCCGATCCGGATCGCCGACGCCCGCTCCGAATCGCCTTACTGGCGGGCGACCGAGAAGGGCACTCCGGCCACCGCGCTCTTCTTCCTCAAAGCGGGCCGTCCCGACCGGCTCGCCGCCGCGCCCGGCGGTTCGGCCTATCTCGGCGCCGCGCCCGCGACGCTGGCGCGCGGCCGCCAGGTCTTCGCCGACAATTGCGCCCGCTGCCATTCGAGCAAGGGGCCGGTCCCGCCCAAGCAGGCCAGCCTCGCCGCCGCCGCCGGGCCCGACTATCTGACCCGCTTCAAATCCTGGTGGCGCTGGACCCAGACGCCGGAGTTCAAGCTGGCCATGCGGGCCGAGGTCGAGAAGCCGGATTTCCTCCAGAACAACTATCTGTCCACCGAGGCGCGGATCCCGGTGACCCTGCTTCGCACCAATTTGTGCAGCCCGCTCGCCACCAACGCGATCCGCAACAACATCTGGGACAATTTCTCGTCCGAATCCTACAAGACCCTGCCGAGCGTCGGCTGGTCGAGCTACAACGACCCCTATAACGGCGAGCGGCGCCAGTACCGCATGCCGGCCGGGGGACGCGGCTATACGAGGCCGCCGTCGCTCATCTCGCTCTGGTCGACCTCGCCCTTCCTGCTCAACAACCGGGTCGGCAAGTTCAATCCCGATCCGTCGGTCCCGGCCCGGGTCGCCTCGTTCGACCTCGCCATCCGCCAGATGCTGTGGCCGCAGACCCGCG
>DASQJV010000271.1:0-4188 GCA_035630855.1 Allosphingosinicella sp.
GAGCGCGGCTTCGTCTTCTACACCAATTACGACAGCCGCAAGGGTGGCGAGATCGCCGCCAATCCCCGCGCCGCCTTGCTCTTCCACTGGAAGTCGCTCCGCCGCCAGGTCCGGATCGAGGGGCCGGTCGAGCCGGTGAGCGAAGCCGAGGCGGATTCCTATTTCGCCACCCGCTCCCGCGATTCGCAGCTCGGCGCCTGGGCGTCGGACCAGTCCCGGCCGCTCGAGTCGCGCTCCGCCTTCGAGGCGCGCTACGAGGAGGTCCGGAGCCGCTTCGAGGGCGGCGAGGTGCCGCGGCCGCCGCGCTGGGGAGGCTGGCGGGTCGGGCCGGAGCGGATCGAGTTCTGGAACGACCGCGCCCACCGGCTTCACGAGCGCCGCCTCTTCACCCGGTCCGGCCAGGGCTGGAGCGAGGGGCTGCTCTACCCGTGAGCGGCGCCCATCCGGCCCACGAAGCGCATGGCGCCCTGACTACCCGGGCGGCGCTGGCCAGCGTCACCACGGCGCTCTTCCTGCTCCTGCTCAAGGGCTATGCCGCCTGGGCGACGGGATCGGTCGCGATGCTCGGCTCGCTCGCCGACACCGGGCTCGACCTGCTTGCCTCGCTGATCACTCTGTACGGAGTCCATATCGCCTCGACCCCGGCCGACCGCGAGCACCGCTTCGGCCATGGCAAGGCGGAGGCGCTTGCGGCGCTCACCCAGGTCGGGATCATCGCTTTCTCGGCCCTCGGGATCGGCTGGCGCGCAATCGACCGGCTGCTCGGCGGCGCCGAGACCGCCCATGCCGAATATGGCATCTCGGTCTCGATCCTCGCCATCCTCGCCACCCTCGCCCTGCTCGCGTACCAGCGCCGGGTCATCGCCCGCACCGCCTCGGTCGCGATCGAGACCGACCACGTCCATTATCAGAGCGACCTGCTGCTCAACCTCGCGGTGATCGCCGCCCTGGTCCTCGACCAGTATCTCGGCTTCACCGGCGCCGACCCCGTCTTCGGGATCCTGATCGCCTTGTGGCTGCTGTGGGGCGCGTGGCGCGCCTCGAGCCGCGCCGTCGACCAGCTGATGGACCGCGAATGGCCCGAGGAGAAGCGCCGGCGCTTCGTCGAGGTCGCCGCCCGCCACCCGGCGCTGAAGGGCCTCCACGACCTCAGGACCCGGACCAGCGGCGCCCACGATTTCGTCCAGTTCCACGTCTGGGTCGATCCCGAGATGAGCGTCGCCGAGGCGCACCGGGTGATGGACGAGGTCGAGCACAAGCTCGAGGCGGAGTTCCCGGGGGTCGAGATACTGATCCACATCGATCCCGAAGGCCAGGTCGACCAGCCCGGCAACCCGCTCGCCGAAACCGATCTTACCGCCACCGGGGAGGGAATATCCGATGCCTGAGCTTCGCTTCGTCCAGGTCGACGCCTTCGCCGACAGGCCGTTCACCGGCAATCCGGCGGCCGTCGTCCCGTTGACGGAATGGCTTTCCGACGAAGAGATGCAGGCGATCGCGGAGGAGAATAATCTCTCCGAGACCGCCTTCACCGTGCCCGCCACGGACGGCGAGTCGGATTACGAGCTTCGCTGGTTCACTCCGACGGTCGAGGTGGCGCTTTGCGGCCATGCCACGCTCGCCAGCGGACATGTGCTGCTCGGCGAACGCGAGCAGGTGCGCTTCCGCACCCGGCGGTCGGGCATCCTCGTCGTCGGCCGGGACGGCGCCGGCTACCGGCTCGACCTGCCCCAGACCCGGGTCGGCCTCGCGACGGCTGAGCAGATGCGCGACGTCATCGCCCGCGACGGGGCCGGAATCGTCGACATCGTCAGCCGCGACGGCGCCAGCGACGGCTCCCGCCCGGAGCTGTACCTCAGCTATGAAGGGTCGGAGGGCGTCGCCATCCTGCTCTTTGCGGACGAAGCGGCGGTGCGGGCGCTCCGGCCCGACATGAAGCAACTCGCCGAGATCGACTATATGGTCATCGCCACGGCGCCAGGCAGCGGCGGGCATGACGTCGTCAGCCGGGTCTTCGTCCCGGCCTGGGGGGTCGACGAGGATCCGGTGACCGGCTCCGCCCACGCCGCCCTCACCCCCTTCTGGGCGGACCGGCTCGGCCGCGAGCGCTTCACCGCCTTCCAGGCCAGCCGCCGGGGCGGGCGGGTCGAGTGCCGGCGGGAGGACGCCCGGGCCGTCTTGGGCGGAAGCTGCGTGACGGTGATCGAGGGGGTGCTCCGCTTTTAAGTTCCTCTCCCGCTTTTCGCGGGAGAGGGGCTATAGGACAGCCTCCAGCGCCGCGATTATCGGCGCCTGGCTCTTCAATATCTTCGCCCGCGCCTCGGCGAGGGTGAACCAGCACGCTTCGTCCACCTCGGGAAAGGCCTGGAAGCGGCCGCTCTTCGGCGGATATTCGAGGGTGAACGCGTTGCTCTTCAGCGTCGACGGGTCGAAATCGCCTTCGAGCGCGAACGCCTCGACCCATTTGCCGCCCGCCTGGCGAACCTCGCACAGCGGCCGCGGCTCGCCTTCGGGGCGGGCGCCGAGTTCCTCCTCATACTCGCGCAGGGCGGCGGCGAGCGGATCCTCGCCCGGCTGGACCAGCCCCTTGGGGATCATCCACGCCCCTTCGTCCCTGCCGCTCCAGAAGGGGCCGCCGGGATGGACGAGAAGGAGGCGGACACCGTCCGAATCGCGGCGATAGAGAAGGATCCCGGCGCTTCGGGCCCGCATCAGGCGAGCGGCACCCGGACCCGGTGAATCGTCCCCTCCGGCGAGGACTGGACGTCGCTGCGCGCCTTCAGCCGGTGAAGAAAGGCGGTGACCAGCCGGCTGCCAAGGCCCGGCCTGGCCGCTCCGGCGACGAAGCCGCGTCCGTCGTCGGCGACCTCGATATAGGCGGCGCCGTCGTCGCGCCACGACTTCACCAGGATGGTGCCGCCGCCGTCGCCGAAGGCGTGCTTGCAGGCGTTGGTGACGAGCTCGTTGACGATGATCCCGATCGCCACGGCGCTTTCGTGCGGCACCAGGATCGGCTCGAGCTGGGTCGACAGGGTGATTCCGTCGGGCATGATTCCGCGCCTGATCTGGTCGCAAATCTCCTGCAGCTGGTCCTGGAGCCGGACCGTGGCGAGCCCCTGGCTGCTCGGAGCGAGCGCGTCGTAGACCGCCGCGACCGCCTTCAGCCGCTCCGCCGCCTCGTTCAGCGCCTCCTTGACCTCGTCGCTGGGCGACCGGCTGGCCTGGAGCGTCAGCAGGCTGGTGACGATCTGGAAGTTGTTCTTGGTGCGGTGGTCCATCTCCCTCAGGGCATGGCCGAGGAAGTTGATCCGGCGCGCCCGCTCGAGCTGCCCGGCCCGGACCTCGCGCTGGTAGAGGCCGAGCGCGAGGACGATGACGGCTTCGGTGATGAGTCCGGCGCAGAGGATGAGCGCCGTCCGTCCGTCCTCGAGCGCGAAGCTCCAGCGGACCGGGAGGACGAAATACCAGATGAGCGACGTCCCCAGCACCATCGACACCAGCCCGGCGCGCCAGCCGCCGACCAGGGCGGCGAGAACGACGGCGATGATCGACAAGGCGAACGGCGCCACCTCGCCGACGAAAGGAGAAAGGAGGATACGGAGCCCGACGAAGATCGCCGTTATCCCGGCGCCGACGACGAGCTCCGTCACCGGCCTCGGCAGCCGTCGCGCCAACAGCCGCGGCAGATCGATGGTGACGAGCCTTCGCAATTCTTCCCCCTGCTCCCGGATCGCTCGCTACCACAGGATAAAGGGCGGCGGCCACCGCAACCCGGCTGATTAATGTTAGCGGACCGGACCAACCGGGGCCGGGGCACGGCGCGCCGCTATCCGGTGACCGCCACCGGAGTCCAAGCCCCTTGCGGGAAAGCGGCCGGACGGCCAGAACCGGCCGCGAGCAAGGCGCGGGGGATATGTGACCGAGACCAGGGACGAGCCCCTCCGCCGGGATATCGGCTTCCTCGGCTCGGCCTTCCTGTCGTTCAACGGAGTCGTCGGCGCCGGCAGCTCCCGCGGGATCGGGGCCGCGGTGCTCTCGAAGTTCGCGCGGGCCGGTGCCTCGTGCGTGCTGCAATACTGGGACGACCCGGACGGGGCGAGCAAGAAGGACGCGGAGAAGCTCGCCGCCACGCTCGCGGCCCTGCCGAACCCGCCGACGCTGATGGTCGAGCCGGGCGACGTGCGTGCT
>DASQJV010000272.1:0-5206 GCA_035630855.1 Allosphingosinicella sp.
CGACGCCGACTAAGCCCTCTCCCGTTCTTACGGGAGAGGAGGGGCCCATCGCGAAGCGATGGGAGGTGAGGGTCTGTACACCGGAGTCAGCAAGACCCTCACCCCCCAAGCCTTCGGCTTGGGTCCCCCCTCTCCCGCGGAAAGCGGGAGAGGAGATCGAGAGGCCGTCACCTAAATCGGCTCGGCGCAGCCCTTGCGGCGCTCGCCGCCGACGGCGAGCTCGGCGGCGAGCGGATAGCGGCGGTCGGACATGCCGTCCGAGCAGCCCCGCTCCGGCCTCACCCTGAGCTCGAAGCGCCGGCCGCCGAGCGATCCGGACCAGGTGCCGCCGCCCGGTGCGGGCGTGAAGCGGGTCCAGACCCGAATGCCCTTCTGGTCCTCCGGATGAGAGTAAGTGACGCAGCGGCCCTCGACTCGCGCATTCCAGAAGGGCTCGGTGCCGAGGGCCCGGACCGGGGCGACGGCCAGCGGCTTGCCGTCCTGGACCAGGCACGGGCTCGCCGCCGCGACCGGTGCCGGTCCGGAGGCCGGAGCTTCGCCTTCGCGGCAGGCGGCGACGAAGGCGGTCGCGAGCGCGCCCGGAGGCGCCGGATGGGGGCCGCTGCGCTGGGCTCCGTAGCTCGCCGAGACCGGACCGCCGACCAGGGCCGCGAGATCGTCCGGAACCGCGCCGGTCCCGCTGACTCCGCCGCGCGTCCGGTCGCCGCGGCTGTCGGCGACGAGGGCGGCGGCTTCCGCGCCGCTTCCGAACGAGAGCCGCTCCTCGCTTCCGATCGGGGTGAAGCCGGGGACGTTGACCAGCAGGCTCTTCGCTCCGACCGAGCAGAAGAAGCGGATCGCGGGCCGATCCGGCCCGGCGAGGACCAAAGCGACTCCTTCGCCGCTCGACTGCAGGTCCCAGCGCGTGGCCGCGCCTTCGGCGCCCGCTTCGGCCGGGGCGGCGGCGGCCTGGTTCTGGACGGCGGCCGGCTCGACCTGGTTGGCGGGCGTCGCCGCGGGGTCGCCGCGGCTCCCGCAGGCGGCGAGCAGGGCGGCGGTGGCGGCGAGCAGTCCCGTCATGCGCATGTCGGCGATCCTCCCGTTCGTTCGGTTCCACCCTCGCGGCGCGGCGTCAAGGCCGGCATGGGGCCCTGCGGAGATAACGGTCGCGGCGCCTGGGTCCGCCTGAGGATCGACTTGCGGCCGGGCCTGAAGCAGGATCGCCGACGGGAGAAGCTTGATGCCTGAGGAAGAGGGCGAGACTCGGGGCGGACTGCCGATCCTGCTCTTTGCGGATCAGGCGGCCCTGGCGGAATGGCTTGAGCGGCAGCCGCGCGACCACAAGGGGATCTGGCTCAAGCTGGCCAAGAAAGGCAGCCCGGTCGGCTCGGTCAGTCAGCGCGAAGCGGTCGAGGCCGGGCTGTGCTTCGGCTGGATCGACGGATTGATGAACCCGTATGACGAGAGCTTCTACCTGATCCGTTTCACTCCGCGGCGGCCACGGTCGAAATGGTCCCAGATCAACGTCGAACGCGCCGAGGCGCTGATCGAGGCGGGGCGGATGCGGCCGGGCGGCCTCGCCGAGGTCGAGGCGGCGAAGGCCGACGGCCGCTGGGCGGACGCCTACCCGCCGCACAGCCGGGCCGAGCCGCCGCCCGACTTGCGGGCGGCGCTCGATTCCAGCCCGAGAGCCGCCGCCTTCTTCGCGACCCTGAGGGGCGCCAACCGTTACGGTCTCATCTACCGGGTGCTCGACGCGAAGAAGCCGGACACCCGGGCGAAACGGATCGCCGGCTACATAGCGATGCTCGAGCGGGGAGAGACCCTGTTCTGAGATGGCACGATGGCAAAGCGGCGCGGATCGGCGTAATATGGCCGCCCGTCACGGGAGTAGCGGCGATGGACGACGACAGCCCGCATTACGATACCGAACAGGTGACCGGCGCCCGGCAGGAGAATGTCGTGCGATGGGTGCTTCTGATTTCCCTCACGCTCGGCATCGTCGCCATGTCGGCGGTCTGGATCATCCCGGCGCTGACGCGCTGAGAGGCGGCCTGAAGCGAGGGTTGCGCGGCGGCGGCGGGGCCGCTCGGGCCTAGGGCTTGTCCTCTCGAGGTGGAAGCGATGCATTTTCGTCATGGCGGACTTGATCCGGCATCCACCTTCTTCCTCCACTCATTACGCAAAGAAGGTGGACCCCGGATCAGGTCCGGGGCGACGATTCAGCGCAAACAGGACAAGTCCTAGTCGCGGCCTTTTTCCGTCGGCTTCACTTCCTTCTCGATCGCCTGGCGCATCTCCGTCCGCCGCGAGGCCGCGAACAGCGTGTTGTCGCCCGAATAGAGTCCGCGAAGGAAGCCCAGGTCCCACGAGGTCAAGGTGGCCGGCACCTCGGCGTCGGAGGGCGCGTCGAGCACCTTGAGGATGGTCGGGGCGGCCGAATCGGGAAGCTTAGACGGATCGGTCCGGGCGAAGAGGCGCATCGCCGCATAATCGGCCAGCTGGACGGTGGTGAGGCCGGCCAGCGCCTTGCGCTCGACGACGAGGGCGGCCGCGGCGAATTGCGGACGCCCGGGCGCGGTGACCCGCGACTGCAGCCTCGTCCCGCGGCTGACCCTGAGGCCGTCCTCGTCGGGAAGCTCGACCCCGTCGGAATCGAGGGGCGGCCCCTGCAGCTGCCAGGCCGCGGCCGGGCCCGGCTCGCGCATGATCCGGCGCATCTCGCTGCGCGGCAGGTCGCCGAAGAAATTGGGATAGCGCCGCTCGAGCGCCTCGAGGAAGACGCGCTTGTCCTCGGTCACGAGGACCAGCACGTTGGGGATGCAGCCGGCGCCGCCGACGTCCACTCCCGC
Organism: Allosphingosinicella sp.; assembly: GCA_035630855.1. GTDB lineage: Bacteria > Pseudomonadota > Alphaproteobacteria > Sphingomonadales > Sphingomonadaceae > Allosphingosinicella. Next base: position 2,832 of record DASQJV010000272.1, read on the forward strand.
GGCCTTGGCGACCTTGCGCATCCGGCTCGTCACCGCCTGCTTGTCGCCCGGAGCGAGGCCGAAGGCCGCCGGGCAGGCCGGCCGCTCGAAGCGGCTGAGCTGGCTCCGCGGCGGCGCCTGGGTCAGCGCCCCGACGAACTCGCGGACCTGCTGCTCCATGTCCCGGCCGGTGACGACGATCTCGGACTCCTCCGCCGGGGCGGGAGCGGCCTGGCCGGAGGCCGCCGATGCGACGAGAAGCGAGGCGCCGGCAAGGCAGAGGCGGGCGAGGCGGCGCATCGTCGGATCCTTCGCGGATGGAGGAGGCTCCGCCTTATCATCCGGAGCGACGGCCCGACAGGCCCGGATCTTGCTCGGATTGCGATCGGGACCGGGGACGCGTTGCGGTGCCGGTCCGCATTATCTATCCGTCCGGCGACGGGAGGCCTGATGAGCGACGCAACCGGAAAGAGCGAAAAGAATCCTTCGCAGCTGATCGACGCCCGGATCGCGGCCCTGGCCGACTGGCGGGGGGAGGCGCTGGCCCGGGCTAGGGCTCTGATCCGCGAAGCCGAGCCGGACGTCGCCGAGACCGTGAAATGGCGCAAGCCGTCCAACCCGGCCGGGGTCCCGGTCTGGGAGCATGGCGGCATCCTCTGCACCGGCGAGGTCTACAGGGACAAGGTCAAGCTGACCTTCGCCAGGGGCGCTTCGCTCGAGGATCCGTCCGGCCTGTTCAACTCGAGCCTGGACGGCGGCACCCGCCGCGCCATCGACCTGAAGCAAGGCGATCCGATCGACGCCGAGGCCCTGAAGGCGCTCGTCCGGGCCGCGGTCGCCGAGAATGCGTCGCGGGCGCGGTGAGCGGATGAGGGAGGCGAAGCGGCTGATCGACGAGCTCCGGCTCGAGCCCCATCCCGAAGGCGGCTGGTACCGGGAGACCTGGCGGGCCGAGGCTCCGGCGGGCGCGCGGTCTCCGGCGACCGCGATCCTGTTCCTCCTCGAGCAGGGCGGAAGGTCGCACTGGCACCGGGTCGACGCCACCGAATTGTGGCTGTTCCACGCCGGCAGCGCGCTCGGCCTGCGGACCGCTCCGGACGAGTCGGGACCGGTGAGCGAGGCGCGGCTGGGCGGCGACGTCCTCGCCGGCGAGCGGCCGCAGCTCATCGTCGCGCCCGGCGAGTGGCAGTCGGCGGAGGCGGACAAAGGCTGGGCCCTCGTCTCCTGCATCGTCTCGCCGGGCTTCGACTTCGCCGGCTTCGAGCTGGCGCCGCCGGGATGGGCGCCGGGAGCCTAGCGGCCTGCTCATTGCCGGCATTTGACGCTGTGTTGTTTAATTAATACAGCAACGGCGCCACGACCCGGAGATATCGAATGCGCGCCATCCTCGCCTCTTTGGCTCTCGCTTTGGCCGGGAGCGCTCCGGCGACGGCGCCCGAGCCGGCATCGGTGGTCCCCGCCGCGCCGGCCGCCCGGGTCAAGCGCCATGCCGTCGTCCATGCGGGAAAAGGCGTGACGGTACGGGTGCCCGAGGCCGCGGCCTATGTCGGAAGCGAGCGGTTCGCGCTCTACGGCATCGCCGATGCCGAGATCCACGTCTTCGCCGAGGCGGACGGCAAGCGCCGGCTGACCCGCCTCTACTGGATCCAGTTCGAGAGCCCGCTCCCCTCCCGGCCCGAGGCCCGCTACGATTATTCGGACAATGAGCGGGCCGAGCTCTGGGGCCGGACGACCTGGGTCCGCACCGGGCCGCGCCGGACGGCGGACCCCGGCCGGGCCGGCTCCGACCGCGAGCATGTCATGAACATCCTCGCTCGCGCCGGCTATGCCGTGCCGGCGGAGACGATGAACGCCCGCCTCGTCCAGATCCTCGACGATCCCTCAGGCACCGGAAAGGGCCGCGACGAGCTGATGCTGATCTATTCGGAGGATCTGGCGCCGACCGGGAAGGCCTACGACGCGCTGGTCAAGGATGGCGGGACGACTCCGGCCTGGGACTCGCTCGAGGCGCCGCTGGTCGCGAGGGCGGCGGCGGCGTTCACGGTCGAGCGGATCAAGGCCGGGCGACGGCGCCGATAGCTCGAGTCGCGGGCCGGGGCGGCGAGGCCCGGGCAGCCGTTCTGGACTTGCTTGGCCGCAGCGAGCCGCGTTGGTCCAATAGCGGGCGTGCGACCTTGCGTTCGGGGATCGCCCGGCGCAGGATCGTTTCGGCACCGGTCCGAGTCGGCGCGGGGGGAGATATTTCATGGCCGGTTCCTATCTCGGCGACGTGCGCGCGATGAGCTTCGGGACCGTCCCGGCGGGATGGGCGCCATGCAAGGGCCAGCTCCTGCCGATCGTCCGAAACGAGGCCCTGTTCGCCCTGATCGGCACCGCCTTCGGCGGCGACGGCCATA
>DASQJV010000273.1:0-7348 GCA_035630855.1 Allosphingosinicella sp.
TTCATCCTGGGAACCTTCGGTGTCGTCGTGTGGTGGAAGGGCTTCACCCATGACGACCGGGCGCTGTTCCGGATGAAAAAAGGCGAGGAGCCCGAGCTTCCGCCGCCGCCCGGAACGACGCCGCCGGGAGCCGCTCCTTAATTCCTCCCCGAGTTTTCTCGGGGAGGGGGACCGCGCGAAGCGCGGTGGAGGGGTTCTTGGGAGTCGGCAAGACCCCTCCACCAGGCTTCGCCTGGTCCCCCTCCCCGGCAAAAGCCGGGGAGGATTAGCTCACATTCACGATGTCAAAGAGCCCGGCCGATACGCGACTCGGCCAGGTTCGAGATTGGTAGGAAAAATCCTACAAGTCAAGAACAAAAAAAGAACATCAGCCTCAGTGGCTTAGGAATCTCCGGCACACCGCGTCGAGCTTCACCAGCATGGCCGGGTCCCGCGATTCGGGAGCGGTGATGATCGCCGAGTCGAGCGCGGTGTCGATCGGCGAGGGCGCCCGCTCCGCCGGCAGCGCCTTGGCGAATTCCTCCACCATCCTCTGCGCGGTGCCCGCATTGGCCATGAGCTGGGCGACGATCGCCGAGACCTCCACCGCCTCCTCGCCGCGCCGCCAGCAATCGTAATCGGTCACCATCCCGACGAGCGCGTAGGGGAGCTCGGCCTCCCTCGCCAGCCTGGCCTCGGGCATGGCGGTCATGCCGATCACGTCGCAGCCCCAGCTTCGGTAGAGCTCGCTCTCGGCGCGCGAGGAGAATTGCGGCCCCTCCATCGCCAGATAGGTGCCGCCGCTCGCGACCTCCGCGCCGGCGCTCTTAGCCGCCGCCGCGAGCAGGCCGGAGAGGCGCGGGCAGACCGGGTCGGCCATCGACACGTGGGCGACGAGTCCGGGGCCGAAGAAGCTCTTCTCGCGCGCCGTCGTCCGGTCGATGAACTGGTCGACGAGGACGAAGCGTCCCGGAGCCAGCCCTTCCCGGAGCGATCCGACCGCCGAGATGGCGACGAGGTCGGTGCAGCCGGAGCGCTTGAGGGCGTCGACATTGGCCCTCGCATTGACCTGGCTCGGCGGGATCCGGTGGCCGCGGCCGTGGCGGGGGAGGAAGACGAAGCGGATGCCGTGGAGCCGGCCGACCAGGAGCTCGTCCGACGGCGGCCCCCAGGGCGTGTCGACGGCGATCCACTGGGCCCCCTCCAGGGCCTCCATCGCGTAGAGGCCCGAGCCGCCGAGGATTCCGATCGTCCATTCGCCCATGGCCGACGCTTACCCGTCTTCGCCTGTCCCTGGAAGGGAGGGCTAGGCGCGCGCGCGCCCCGTAATTGGTGCCAGGCACCAATTTCACAGGCGCCAATTCGGGGGCGGCCCTTCCCCTCCAGGCAGGGGATCAGGTGAGGAGGATGCGCAAGTCGTTGACGTTGGTGCCGGTCGGGCCGGTGACGAAGAGATCGCCGCGCCGGGCGAGCCAGCGGCCGGAATCGTTGTCCTCGAGCGCCGCCTCGGCGCCGTCCGTGTCGGCGCCGCTTTCGAAGAAGGCGCCGGCGGCGTCGCCGCGGCCGTCGAGTCCGTCGGTGTCGGCGGCGAGCCCGCTGATTCCGGAGCGGCCGGCCAGCGCCAGCGCCGCGGCGAGCGCATATTCCTGGTTGGGGCCGCCCCTCCCCTCGCCCCGGACGGTGACGGTGAGCTCGCCCCCCGAGACGAGGGCGGTGCCGGGCGCCGCCGCCAGCGCCGATGCGGCATGCTCGCGCCCCACCTCGCGCGCCTCCCCCTCGCATTCGAGGCAGCGGACGGCGTAGCCGAGCCGCCCGGCCTCGGCGGCGGCCGCGGCGAGAGCGTCCGCCGCCCTCGCGACGATCCGGTAGCGGCCCGGGACCTTCTCGGGAGTCTCGGACCAGCCCCGCTCCGGCGCGGCGACGGCATGGCGCTCGAGGATCGCCCGCGCCTCGCCGAGGGTCGAGGGATCGGCGGCGGTCGGGCCGGAGCCGATATCCTCGGGCGAATCGCCGACGACGTCGGAGATTGCCAGCGTCACCAGCCGGGCCGGGGCCGCCGCCAGCGCCAGCCGCCCGCCCTTGAAGCGCGAGAGGTGGCGGCGGACGCAGTTGATCTCGCTCACGCTCGCTCCGGAGCGGAGCAGGGCTTCGGTCAGTCGGCCTTTCGAGGCGAGGTCGAGTCCGTCGCCGGGCAGGCAGGCGAGCGACGAGGCGCCGCCGCTGAGCAGGACGAGGACGAGGTCCTCGGGCCCGGCCCCGGCCGCCAGCGCCAGCAGCCGCCGGGCTGCGGCGAAGCTGCCCGAATCCGGAACCGGATGCCCGCCATGCCGGATCTCCACCCGGTCGAGCGTCCCGACGCCGCCGTGGGGCGCGACCGCGAGTCCCGACAGCGGCCCCGGCCAGCGCGCCTCGACCGCCTCCGCCATCGGCACCGCCGCCTTGCCGAGGGCGAGGACGACGGTGCGCCCGGGCGGCGGCTCCGGCAGATGCGGCGGCAGCACGCGCTCGGGCAGGCACGCCTCGACCCCGGCGCGCCAGATCGCCTCCAGATGGTCGCGTCGAGTCACCGCGCCAGTCTGGCGGGACAGGTCGGCCGGCTCAAGGGCGGCTCTCCCGAAAGCGCCTTCTCAAAGACTTGGCACCAATTTTCGTTTTGGGGCTTCTCCGCGCCGGGGCTTAGGCTAGTCTCTCGAGCGTGAGACGCGCCCTCCGCATCGCCCTTCGCTCCGCCGGCGTCCTTCTCGCAATCCCCTTCCTCTATTTCCTCGCCGCCTTCATCCTCGGCGCGATCCCCGCCAATCGCGGCTGGACCGAGCCGAAGGAGGGGGTGACGGTGTTCGTCCGGACCAACGGGGTCCACACCTGGATCCTGGTGCCCAAGGTGACCGAGGAGATGGACTGGCGGCCGCTGGTCCCCGGCGCCCATCTCAGGGACCCGCGCTGGGGCGGCGGCGATTACGTCGCTCTGGGCTACGGCAACCGCACCTTCTACCTCGAGACCCCGACCTGGGGCGACCTCACCATGAAGAACGCCTTCCTCGCCGCCTTCGGCCAGGGCCGGAGCCTGATGCACGCCGATCACGACCACCACCCCCGGGCGACCGCGGACACGAGGCCGATCGTCCTTCGCCGCGCCGAATATCGCCGGCTGGTCGAATTCGCCCGGGCCAGCTTCCAATACGACCCGAAGGGGCGGACGATGCCGATCCTCGGCCGCGGCTACGGGGCGTCCGACATGTTCTACGAGGCGGTCGGGCCGTACAGCGCCGTCTACACCTGCAACAGCTGGACCGGCGCCGCGCTCCGCCACGCCGGGGTGAAGACGGGGGTGTGGACGCCGCTGTCGCAGAGCATCATGTGGCGATTGTAATTTGCCTCCCCCCGCTTCGCGCGGGAAGGCAAAGAGCACTACCCACGCCTCCGCCGCTGCGTTAGAGAACCGCCAACTCATCAACCACAGGGGGTTTCGATGGCGAAGATACTCGGCAACTTCCATCTCGCGCTCGTGATCGGAGTCGTGCTGATGCTGGCGGCGATGGTCGGGCTTCACGGCGGGCTGATCGGCGACGACAGCTATGACTGGGCGCAGTTCATGCGCTACCTGCACATCTTCGCCGGGATCCTGTGGATCGGCCTGCTTTACTATTTCAACTTCGTCCAGATCCCGACCATGCCGAAGGTCCCGGCCGAGCTGAAGCCGGGGGTCTCCAAATATATCGCCCCGGCGGCCCTGTTCTGGTTCCGCTGGGCGGCGGTGGCGACGGTCATCCTCGGGCTCCTCACCGGGGAGATGAAGGAAGGCGGCTACACCGCCCGGGCGCTCGGCCTCGCCGAGACCCACCGGACGATCGGCATCGGCATGTGGCTGGGGCTGATCATGGCGGCCAACGTCTGGTTCGTGATCTGGCCGAACCAGAAGCGGGCGCTCGGGATCGTCCCCGCCGCCGACGACGTCAAGGCGCGCTCGGCGTCGGTGGCGATGATGGCGTCGCGCACCAACCTCATCCTGTCGCTGCCGATGCTCTACTGCATGGTCCTCTACGCGCATCTCGGCCTCTGACCCGAAGCGCCGCCGCGGATGACGAAAGGCTGGTCCTTCTCGATCGACCGCGGCGGCACCTTCACCGACATCGTCGCCCGCTCGCCGGGCGGGCGGCTGCTGACCGCCAAGCTGCTCTCCGACAATCCGGAGCAATATGAGGACGCCGCGGTCGAGGGGATAAGGCGGCTGGTCGCGGAACATGGCGAAGCGCCGCTCGATTCGGTCAAGATGGGGACGACCGTCGCCACCAACGCCCTGCTCGAGCGCAAGGGCGAGCCGCTCGTCCTCGCCATCACCCGCGGCTTCGGCGACGCGCTGAGGATCGGCTACCAGGCCCGGCCCGACATCTTCGCCCGCCGCATCGTGCTGCCCGAGGCGCTCTATTCCGAAGTGGTCGAGGTGGACGAAAGGGTGAGCGCGGATGGCGAGGTGCTTCGGCCGCTCGACCTCGAGGGCGCGCGGGCGTCGCTCGAAGGCGCCTGGCGGGCGGGCTATCGGGCGATCGCCATCGTCCTCATGCACGGCTGGCGCTGGACGGCGCACGAGGCGGCGCTCGCCGCTTTGGCGGAGGAGATCGGCTTCACCCAGGTCTCGGCGAGCCACCGGGTCGGGCCGCTGATCAAGCTGGTCGGGCGCGGCGACACGACGGTGGTCGACGCCTATCTGTCGCCGGTGCTGCGCCGCTATGTCGACCGGGTGGTGGGGGCCTTGGGAAGCGAGGCGCGCCTCTTCTTCATGCAGTCGTCGGGCGGCCTCACCGACGCCTCCGCCTTCCAGGGCAAGGACGCCATCCTCTCCGGTCCCGCCGGAGGAATCGTCGGGATGGCGAAGACGGCGGCCGAGGCGGGCTTCGGCCGGATCATCGGCTTCGACATGGGCGGCACCTCGACCGACGTCTCCCACCACGCCGGGGCTTACGAGCGGACCAACGAGACGGTGGTGGCCGGAGTGCGGGTGCGGGCGCCGATGCTCGAGATCCACACGGTGGCGGCGGGCGGCGGCTCGGTCTGCCATTATGACGGAGCCCGCTTCCGGGTCGGCCCGGACAGCGCCGGGGCGGTTCCGGGGCCGGCCTGCTACCGGCGCGGCGGGCCGCTCACCATCACCGACTGCAACGTCGTCCTCGGCAAGATCAGGCCGGGGCATTTCCCACGGGTCTTCGGTCCGGGCGGGAACGAGCCGATCGACGCGGCCGCCTCGCGCTCGCTCTGCGAGGCGATCGGGGCGCAGGCCGGGATGACGGCCGAGGAAGCGGCCGCCGGCTTCGTCCGCATCGCCGTCGACAATATGGCGAGCGCGATCAAGCGGATCTCGATCGCCCGCGGCCACGACGTCACCCGCTACACCCTCGCCTGCTTCGGCGGCGCCGGCGGCCAGCACGCCTGCCTGGTCGCCGACGCGCTGGGGATGGAGCGGGTGATGATCCATCCGCTCGCGGGGGTGCTCAGCGCCTATGGGATGGGCTTGGCCGACATGGTCGAGCTCAGGCAGCGAAGCGTCGGCGGCGAAGCGCTGGAGGATGTGCTGGCCGAGCTTGCCGGGGAGGCGGAGGCGGCGCTTCGCGGGCAGGGGGTCGAGGGCGTCGAGCTGAAGCGTCGGGCGGCGCTGAGATACGAGGGGAGCGACTCCAGCCTGGAGGTGGAGGCGGGGCCGTTCGAGGCGATGCGGGCGGCCTTCGAGGAGGCGCACCGCATGCGGTTCGGCTTCGCGTCGCCGGAAACGGCGGTCGTGATCGAAACGGCGATCGTCGAGGCGGTAAGTAGCTCCTCCCCGGAACGGGGAGGGGGACCGCCGGCGAAGCCGGTGGTGGAGGGGGCCCAGCGTCGGAGCGGCGGAGAGGCGGGCCCCCTCCACCAGCCTTCGGCTGGTCCCCCTCCCCGTTACGGGGAGGAGCCGTATGACCGCGCGTCGCTCGATACGGGGCAGGTCATCCCAGGCCCGGCCCTCATCGTCGACCCTTCCGCCACCACCGTCGTCGAGCCCGGCTGGCAGGCCGAGGTGGACGCCCTCGGCAACCTCATCCTCACCCGCTCCACGCCCCGCGACACCGCCCACGCCATCGGCACCTCGGCCGATCCCGTCATGCTCGAAGTGTTCAACAACCTCTTCATGGCGGTCGCCGAGGAGATGGGGGTGGCGCTCCAGAACACGGCCTCGTCGGTCAACATCAAGGAGCGGCTCGATTTCTCCTGCGCCCTGTTCGACCGCGGCGGCGCCCTCATCGCCAACGCGCCGCACATACCGGTCCATCTCGGGTCGATGGGCGATTCGATCCGGACGATCATCGAGGCCCGGGGAGAGGGCCGCGACGGGCGCGGAATCCGGCCCGGCGACGTCTACGTGCTCAACGCGCCCTATCGCGGCGGCACCCATCTCCCCGACATCACGGTGATCATGCCGGTCTTCGCCGCGGAGGGCGACGGGGAGCCGGCCTGGTACGTCGCCGCCCGCGGCCACCATGCCGACATCGGCGGGATCGCTCCAGGGTCGATGCCTCCCGACAGCCATGTGATCGGCGAGGAGGGCGTCCTCATCGACAATGCGCTGCTGGTCGACGAGGGCCGCTTCCTCGAGGCCGAGATGCGCGTCCTGCTCGCCTCCGGCGCCTGGCCGGCGCGAAGGCCGGACCGCAACCTCTCCGACCTCAAGGCCCAGGTCGCCGCCTGCGCCCGGGGCGCGGCCGAGATGCGCCGGGTCGCGGGGGAATATGGCCGCGACGTCGTCGACGCCTACATGGCCCATGTCCAGGCCAATGCCGAGGAGGCGGTCCGCAGGCTGATCGGCTCGCTTCGCGACGGCGACTTCCGCTATGCGATGGACAATGGCGCGGAGGTCTGCGTGAGCGTCCGGGTCGATCCGGCCGCCCGCTCGGCGATCGTCGACTTCACCGGCACCAGCGCCCAGCAGCCGAACAATTTCAACGCGCCTTATTCGATCTGCCGTGCGGCGACCCTCTACGTCTTCCGCACCCTGGTCGACGACAGGATCCCGATGAACGACGGCTGCCTGAGGCCGATCACGCTCGTCGTCCCCGAAGGCTCGATGCTCAACCCGCGCTATCCCGCCGCGGTCGTCGCCGGCAATGTCGAGACCAGCCAGGTGATCACCGACGCCCTCTTCGCCGCCTGCCGGGCGCTCGCGCCGAGCCAGGGGACGATGAACAACTTCACCTTCGGCAACGAGCGCCACCAATATTATGAGACGATCGCCGGCGGCGCCGGCGCCGGGCCCGATTTCGACGGAGCGAGCGCGGTCCAGACCCATATGACCAACAGCCGGCTGACCGATCCCGAGGTGCTCGAGACCCGCTATCCGGTGCTGGTCGAG
>DASQJV010000274.1:0-4052 GCA_035630855.1 Allosphingosinicella sp.
CGAGGCGGAACTCGTCGCCGAAGCCGAGGCGCTCGGCGACGGCACGCTCCTTCGCCGTCCGTGGCGTGCACGAGCTGCGGCCATCGACGACCAGCACTCGGCACGTCGAGCACAACGCCCGCCCGCCGCAGGCGTGGGCGAACGGGATCCCCTCGCGCAGCGCAGCGCCGAGGATCGTTTCCTTGGCGCCGCACGAGACCAGGCGCTGGTCCGGCACAATCGAGATGTCGGCCACGAGCGGCAACGGTAGTTAGCTGCTGGACGGCCAGCTGACGTCGACCCGACTGGCGGCGGCCGCCGAGTCGATGACGGGGTAGACCTCGAACTGCCCGAGGTCGCGCCAGTTGTCGATGACGGTGGCGAGGACCGACAAGGCAATCTCCTCCTCCGAGCAGACTCCGAGGTCCGCCATGACCAGGTCCATGAACATATAGACTCCCGCGCGCACCTCGGTCACCCCGTCGAGCCGCTCGGCGAACAGGGCTCCGGGAGTCGATCCGACGCTAACCACCGGCGCCGGAAGGCCGGCAGCCCGGAGCGCTTCGGCGGCGGCCACGGCCCTCGACCTTTCCTGCTCGGCATGGGCTCGGAGCGCCTCGGGCGAGCGGCAGCCGTAGGAGAGGCCGGCATGGGTCATCACCCCGCGAAGCTCGGTTCCCGGCGCCTCGTCGAGGATCCGGCCGATCTCGACCAGGCGGCGGTGGTCGTCCGCGGCGACGCCCGCCCGGCCGCCGTCCGTGTCGACCTCGATCAGCACCGGGAAGACCGTGCCGAGCGCCTCCGCCTTGCCGGCGACGGCCTCGGCCATCTCGACGCTGTCGAGGACGATGGCGACGTCGGCGCCGCGGCCCTGGAGCGAGGCGACGTGGGCAAGCTTCGACGGAACGATCCCGACCGCGTAGAGGATGTCGGTGAAGCCGTGCTCCAGGAAATGCCCGGCTTCCCTCAGCGTCGAGACGGTGATCCCGCCCGGCTGCCCCTCGACCGCGAGCCGCACCACGTCGACCGACTTGGCGGTCTTGACGTGCGGCCGGAGCGGCACCCCGAGCTCCGCGAGCCGGCCCCGCATCCGCTCGACGTTCCGGCCGAGGCGCGCTCGGTCGATCACCAGCGCGGGAGTCTCGAGATCGGTCAGGTCCATCCGCCGCCTATATCAGGGAAGCGCGGCGATGCGATCCGATTCACCAGCGATAGGTCAGCTCGGCGGTGAGGGTCCTTTGCGGGAAGGGGTGGAAGAGGAAGTATTTCTCGTTGGAGAGGTTCTCGACTCCGAAGGCGGCGTTCCATCGCTCGGTGACCCGGAAATTGGCGCGCGCGTCGGCGACGAGATAGCCTTCGAAGCCCTGGTAGGTGTGGCCGACGACGTCGCTATTGTCGATCGTCCCGAACGACCGGCTGGCGTAGCGGCCCGCCAGGGTCAGGCTGGCGACGTCCGACGGGCGCCAGGTCACGACCAGGGTCGCCCGCCGCCTCGGCACCTGCGGCAGGTCCTTGCCTTCCGCGGCCGGGAAAGCGGGGTCCTCGACCACCTTGGGGCGGACGAAGGTGACGCTTCCCGAGAGGTCCAGGTCGGGCAGCGCCAAGCCGCGCCGCTCGAAGGCGAGCTCGATGCCGCGGGTCCGAACCTTGTCGACATTCTGGACGAAGCTGAACAAGGCCGTCGAGCCCGGCAACAGCGGCGCCGTCTGCGAGATCAGCGCGTCGCGGATCGACTCCTGGAACAGCGACAGCCGGACATGCCCCGAGCGCTGGGTCCACATCCCGGCCAGCTCCGCCGAGCGCGCCCGCTCCGGGCGCAAATTCGGGTCCGGGACGGTCAGGCTCGGACCGGTCGAGATCGCCTGGTAGAGCTCGGACACGGTCGGGAAGCGATAGGCCTGGCCGGCGGACAGGGTGAAGCTCAGACCGCGCCCGGGAAGCCAGCGCAGGCTGGCCTTGGGCGAGAAGCCCTCCGCCGACTGCTCGGGCTGGGCGACGTCGAGCGCCGGCGCCAGCGAGAAGTTGCGCCCGTCATGGGCCCGCCACCATTCGTAGCGGGCGCCGACGGTGAGCCGGAGCGTGTCGGCGAGGTCGAACTGGTCCTCGGCCCACAAGGCGAAGGTCCGAGTCCGGCCCTGCGCCAGCTGGGTGAGCGCGCCCGGCGCCCCTTCGCGCCAGTCCGCCGCGGCGAAGCGCCGGCTGTTGAGCCGGAACCCGTCATAATGGCCCCCGCCCCGCAGCCCGCGGCGGCGAAGCTCGAGGTCGAGCGTCCGCCAGCCGGTCCCGTCGAGCCTGACGATCGAGCCGGGACCGCCGCCCGCCGCCGCCGGGAGCGCCCCCGACGGCAGGCGCTGCTCGTGCTTGTCGAAATCGTAGAGGCTTGCGACGGCGCGCCAGTCGAGACCCCCCGCTTCCCCTTCGGCGGTGAGGCCGTGCATCCAGTGGCGCTCGTCGTTGAGGTAGACATTGTTGGAAAAGGCGCTCGCCGGGACGTTGACGGTCCGCCCGCCGATGTTGAGCGTGCCGGCGAAGATGTTGCCGCTCAGATAGGTCTTCGCCTTGGCTTCGGTGTCGTTGAGGAACAGCCCGCCCCGATAGGTCAGCTTCAGCCACGGCCCCGCCTCCCAGGCGAGCTTGAGCTTGAGATTGTCCTGCTTGTGCCGCTCGAGCCCGGCCGCGCCGAGGACGAAGATCGGCGCTCCGGTTCGGTTGACGTCGGCAAAGGCGCCGGTCACCGGGGTTCCGGCGGCGCCGGGATTGGCCGGCCGGGCGACGGTCGCATAAGCGAGCGGCTGGCTTTCGCTGTCGACATGGCTGGCGCCCGCGAACCAGGCGAAGTCCCCTTCCCGGCCGCCGAGCGTGCCTCCGGCCTGCCAGGCCGGGAAGATACCGTCCGTGCCATATTGCTCGAAGCTCTGGACGCTGGTCGAAGCGCTGATCGAGCCCTCGGTCCGGTCGGGAAGCCTTGTGGTGATGTTGACCACCGCCCCGATCGAATTGCCGGGATAGGCGGCCGAGAAGGGGCCGTAGAGCACGTCGACCCGCTCGATCTCCTCGGGCGAGACCATTCCCCAGCGCGGCGAGGCGCTGGTATTGTTGTTGCCGATCAGCGCCGACAGCAGCAGCCCGTCCGCGTAGATCAGGCTCCGAGCGCTCGCCCCGACTCCGGAGGTCCGGGTCGCCAGCGGCGCCTGGGTGTCGCCGACATGGCGCTTGCGAACGAACAGGCTGGGCAGGTAGCGCAGGCTGTCCTCGGGGGTGATGATCGCCGTCGTCTCCTCGAGCCGCTCGGCGTCGACTCCGACGACGGTCCCCGGACCTTTCGATTTCTGGCCGGTGACGACGATGTCGTCCTCGTGGCCGGCCCAGGCCGGGACGGGAAGGGCCGCGGCGCAGCCCAGAAGCATCAGGCGCGCCGCCGCGGGCGCGCGTTTCGATTTGGTCATGTCGATATCCAGTCTGTCTCGCGAAAGTGGCGGAGGATCAGACGGAAAAAGGCGGCCCCGTGGCCGGAGGCGGCGGAGCGGCCGGGGCCGGGCGTGGGCCGGCGCGCGCTTCCGGAAGGTCCGGAACCGGATCCGGCGCTGGGAGCCGCGACTCCAGGGCCGGCGGATGCGGCGGAAGCGGCGGCGCCGCCAGGGCGGCGAAGGGACAGGGTCGCTCGCCGGGCTTGGACGGAGCGGATTCGGCGGGATGGCCGTCGTGGCCGCGATGGCCCGCCGGCTTGGCCGCCGCCCGCGCGGGAGCGGAGCACAAGGCCAGTCCGGGCCGGCCGTGATGATCGGGGGCGATCATGTAGCCGGACGGGATCAGAAGCCTGAACAGGAGGAGCAGCGCCAGCGCCGACGGCACGAACCCGCCTTTGCGTCCGATGCTGCAGACCATGCCCCTCATGCCCGCAACCTAACGCACATGCCGCCAACGCAAAGCCCAATCTGCGGCTAAGCCGCTCGAATAGATCGCTTTCGGATGTAGTTTCGGTTGACCCCTCTGGACGGCGAAGGCGGGCTGCCGCTGCGATGCCGCTCCGTTCGTCGCACCAGGCGCACGTTCCGCCGCTATATCCGAATCGA
>DASQJV010000275.1:0-12148 GCA_035630855.1 Allosphingosinicella sp.
CGGAACCGTCTTTTCATCGCGCGGAGCATCTAGGGAGGGCGGGGGAGCAAGTCCACCTCGGGACCTGTGCCCCTCTTAATTCCTCCCCGGCATTTGCCGGGGAGGGGGACCAGGCGAAGCCTGGTGGAGGGGTTCTTCCGGGGTCGCAGAACCCCTCCACCGCGCTTCGCGCGGTCCCCCTCCCCGAGAAATCTCGGGGAGGAATGAAAATGACCTTCAACCCTCCTCGAGCGGCCCCTCGGTTTCCACCGCGACCCAGGGACAGCGGCGCTCGGCGAACCAGGAATAAGCGGGCTCGCCGAAGTCGGGGTCGCCGAAATTGCCGGCGGGAATGGTGATCATCCCGGGCCGGGCCTCGATCCGGTACCAGGCGGTCGAGCCGCATTCGGGACAGAAATGATAAGTGCACCAGCGGCCGCCCTCCCCGGTGAGCCGGGTCCAGCTTCGCGATTCGCCCTCGGTCTCGACCTGCTCCTCGAGCCAGGTCGAGTTCCACGAGAAGGCGCTTCCGGTGCGCGCCTTGCAGGCGAGACAGTGGCAGACCGAGATCCGCGCCGGCTCACCCCTCGCTTTGGCCTTCAGCGCACCGCAGCGGCAGCTCGCCGTCCTCGTCTCCATCGGCCTCTCCTCAACCGCCTCGAAAGAGGCTATCATAGCGGCTCGAAAGGAGACGTCATGCGCCTTGCTTTCCTCGCCCTCGCTTTCACCCTTCCGGCCGCTTCCTCCGCCCTTCCGGCCTCGCCGCCGGCGGCCTCCGTTCCGCTTCGCCCCGGCGGCGGCTTCACGCCCTCGCGGCTTTGCCGGGACGATATGAAGGTCCGTCCGATCCGCTCGCCGGAGGGGGTGAAGGCCCGGCGCCTCGGCGAGCTGCCGCCCGGCGACCTCACCCTGGCGGTCCTCAACCGGGTCGGCGACTGCATCGAGCCGGTGACGGTCCGCCAGGGCTACGGCGGCTTCGGCGAGAGGCCGGGCCGCTGAACCTTCGCGGCCGCCGCTGAGCGGCCCGTACATGATCCGGATCCTCGTCCTGACGAGCCGCTTTCCCGACCGGCTGCGGCCCAATCTCGGCAATTTCGTCGAGCGCCAGACGCACGAGATCGCCTCGCGCCCGGGGGTCGAGGTGGAGGTGGTCGCCCCGCTCGGCCGAGCCCCCTTTCCATTTCGGCTGGCTGCCCCGGGCCGCCTCGACGGCCTTCCGGCCGAGGAGATGTGGAACGGCCTTCGAGTCCATCGGCCCCGGTTCGCCCGGCTTCCCTTCGCGGCCCGACTGCGTCCCGCCGCCCTGGCCCGGCGCCTCGTGCCTCTGGCCGCGTCGATCCGGCAGCGCTTCCGCTTCGATATCGTCTCGGCCGAATTCTCCTGGCCCGACGGCCCAGCGGCCGTCGCCCTCGGCCGGGCGCTGGGCGTTGCGGTCGTGATCAAGGCGCGGGGCATGGAGTTCGAGGGGCGGGCCCGGCACGCATCGACCCGGCGCCAGCTCGTCGCCGCGGGGCAGTCGGCCCAGGGCCTGCTCGCGGTCAGCGAGAGCCTCAGGGAGACGATGATCGCGGCCGGACTGCCCGCCGAGCGGATCGCCGTCCACCGTCCCGCCGTCGACACCGACCTGTTCCGCCCCGGCGACCGCGATTCGGCCAGGGCCAGGCTCGGAATATCCGGCCCGTTGCTCCTCGCCGTCGGCAACCTCATTCCCGAGAAGGGCCAGGTCCTCGCCGTCGAGGCGCTTGCGATGCTCGAAGGCGCGACCCTGATCGTCGCCGGGGCAGGGCCCGAGCGTTCGGCCCTGGCGGCGAGAGCGCGGGCCTTGGGGGTGAGCGACAGGCTGCGAATGCCGGGCTCACTGCCTCACCCGCTGCTCCCGGCGCTGTTCGCGGCCGCCGACGTGACGATCCACCCGTCGCTGGTCGAGGGTTTCGGCCATGTCCGCCTGGAATCGCTCGCCTGCGGCACTCCGATCGTCACCACCGCCGTCGGCGACGGCGCGCTCATCGTCGACCGTCCGGCGGCGGGTCGGGTCGTCGAACCCGATCCGGCCGCGATCGCGTCCGCGGTAAGGAGCCTGCTCGCCGACCCGCCGCCGCCGGAGGCGGTCCGGGCCGCGGCTCTCGGCTACGGCTGGCAACGCCACGCCGCCGACCTGGAGCAGCACCTGCTCCGGGCGGTCGCCGCAGGGATTTAGGAGAAGGTGCCGCTTCCGTCGATGCTGGTCGACGAGTTCAATTCCGCCGATCCGCTGGCGATCCTCCGAAGCCTTGGCTTCGCCCACATTTTCGGTGCGGTTCTTGTCTCGGTCCTGGGCATCGAGCTTCCCTCGGTCGTTTCGACCCCGTCCCTCTAGCGCACGCAGGCTTCGGCGTCACCTCCCGCCCGGCATTCGCGCTTCGGCCGATGGCCCTTATAGTCGCCCGGTGCTCCGCTTGCTCTCCCTCGCCAGCGCCTATCCCGACCGCAACCGGCCCGGCGCCGGCAGTTTCGTCGAGCATCAGCTGCGCGCGCTCGCGGAACGGCCGGGAGTCGAAGTGGAGGTGGCGGCGCCGGTCGGGCTTCCGGCCTTCCCGCTGTCGCTGGCTCCGAGCCACCGGCGCGACCGCACGCTTCCGCGGGTCGAGGTGCTTAACGGCCTCCGGGTTCACCGCCCCCGCTTCCAGATGCCTCTCCTCGGGGGACGGGGACGGGCGGACGCCATCGTCCGGGCGCTGCGCCCGGCGCTCGAGGCGGTTCGCCGGGATTTCCCCTTCGATATCCTCCACGCGGAATTCTTCTGGCCCGACGGGCCGGCGGCCATGCGCCTCGCCGAATCGCTGGGAATTCCCTTCTCGATCAAGGCCCGCGGCGGCGATTTCGAGCGCCCCGCGGCCGGGCATGACTGGGCGCAGAGGCAGGTCATGGAGGCCGGGGCGAAAGCGGCCTGCCTGCTCGCGGTGAGCGGGACCTTGCGCTCGGCGATGATCGACCGCGGGCTTCCCGCCGAGCGGATCGCGGTCCATCGAACCGGGCTCGACCGAGCCCGCTTCGGACTCCGCGACCGGGCCTCGGCCAGGGCCGCGCTGAAGGTCGACGGCCCGCTGCTGCTCAACGTCGGCAACCTTGTCCCGCGCAAGCGCCAGCGCCTCGCGCTCGAGGCTCTCGCCCATCTCGGCGAGGCGAGCCTGATCCTGGTCGGGGGAGGGCCCGATCGAGCCGCCCTCGAGCGATCGGCCCGCGAGCTCGGGGTCGGCGGCCGGGTCCGGTTCGCGGGCGCAATCCCGCAGCCCTTGCTTCCCTTCTTCTACGCCGCCGCCGACGTCACCGTCCACACCGCCGAGCTGGAAGGCCTGTCCAACGTCTGGGTCGAGTCGCTGGCGTGCGGAACGCCGGTGGTGACGACGGACTGCGGCGGCGCGAGGGAGGTGATCGATCGCCCGCGGGCAGGCCGGATAACCGGCTCGGACCCTGCCGCCGTCGCTGCCGCCGTTCGAGAGATTCTCCGGACCCCGCCGCCGCCCGGCGAAGTCGCCGCCGGCGTCGAGGGGTATAGCTGGGAGCGCAACGCCGAGGAGCTGGAGGCGCACCTGCGCTCGGCGCTCAGCCGCGCCTGAGCCTCACCAGGGCTTCGTCCAGAGCCGAGAGGAAGCGCGAGCGGTCGGCTTTGGCGAAAGGCGCCGGGCCGCCGCCGGGGCCGTCCATCCCGGCGCGAAGGTCGGCCATGATCGCCCGAGTCGCCACCGCCGCTCCGATCGAGGCCGCGGTGAACGGCTTTCCGTTGGGGCCGATCACCGACGCTCCGGCCTTCAGGCACCGGTCGGCGAGCAGGATATCGCCGGTGACCACCACCGTCCCGGGGCCGGCGCGCTCGGCGATCCAGTCGTCCGCGGCGTCGAAGCCGGCGCCGACGACCACCCGCTCGATCAGCGGGTGCGCCGGCACCCTGAGATGCGCGTTGCTGACGATCCTCACCGCCGCTTCGTGGCGAAAGGCGACCTTGTAGATCTCCTCCTTGACCGGGCAGGCGTCGGCGTCGACGAGGATCAGGGGAGAGTCCACGGTCCCCTCTAGGCAGAGGCCCGACCGAACGTCCACCCGCCCAATGTCAGCCGATTCGGCGCTCCGGCGGCCCGGCGAGCTGGCCGAGCCGGATCCGGGCGGCCTCGATCAGATCGGCGCGAGGCCGCTCGCTGCCGAAGGGGCGAGGCGCCGGAGTTGGCTCTCCGGTGACCCAGCGGAACACCGTCGCGTTGAGCGAAACCGCCGCCAGCGCCATCACGGTCGAAACGATTCCGTCCAGGCCGGCGAGGGCGAGCTGGGCGACACCGAGCGGGAACAGCTTCACGGCCGCATAGCTCAGCAGGAAATGAAGCAGGTACAGCGGAAGCACGAGGACCGCCCATCCTTTGGCCATGGCCGCCGTTCGTCCCCGGGTTCCGAGCCAGCTCGCGCGCAGGCTCAGCTCGCGCCGTCCGACCGCGAGGGCCGCCAGCCACGGCTGGATTCGGAGCAGCAGGACGGCAAGCGCAGCAAGCGTAAGGAACGCCACGGCAGCGCGAGCCGCCGACAGGGCGCCGCCGGAAAGGCCGGCCGCGTCCAGCCCGGCCGTCGCCGCGCGGGTCACGGCGATCGCGCCGGCGGCGGTGAGGACGAGCGCCGCGAGGAGTCCCCCCATGAAGCGGATAGCCGAAAGATCGACAGCCCAGGCTCGACTGGCCGAGGAGAGCAGGAGCCGATAGGCGGCGCAGAAAGCGAGCAGCACGGCGCCGGTGCGGCCGAGCGTCACCACCCACGCGGGCAGGGCCGAGTCCGGCCGCAGGGCGAGGGTGAACGACGCCCAGTCGGACGCGACCAGAGCCGTCAGAAGCACCGCGCCGACCGTGAACAGGCCCTCCCGGCTGCCGCGCCAGGTGGCGAGCACCTGGCTCAGGACGGCATGGAGGCTGAGCCGCAGCGGAGTCCCGGCTTCGGGGAGCGCCGCCGGCCCGCCGCCGCCCGCGCCGGCGGCGAGGAAATCCCGGGCCAGGCCATCCGGCGGGCCCAGCGCCTCGATCGTCTCTTCAACGTTCCCATCCCGGGCGGCGAAATGGCCGCGAAGCTCGAGCAGGATGGCGCTTCGTTCCTCGGACGGCAGCGCCCACAGCACCCGTTCCAGGCGGTCAAGATATCGTTCGGCCGCGGACGGCAGTGCGCTTTCCATGTCGGGACTCCTCGATCGCGCCGCTGACGAAGGCGCTGAATTCATGCCAATGGCGCTGCATCTCGCCGATCAGCGCCTCCCCCTCGCCGCTGAGGCGATAATATTTCCGCGGGATTTTGGCGTCGTCGGCCATCGTCCACCGAGCCTCCACCTTGCCCTCGCGCTCGAGCCGGGTGAGCAGCGGATAGAGGGTGCCGTCGGACAGCACCCCGCCGCTTCCCCCGGCCTGCTCGAGGATGTCGAGGCCGTAGCGCTCGCCCTTCTTCAGCAGGCTGAGAACGACGAGCTCGGCCGCGCCCTTGCGAAGCTGGCTTTGCCAGGAACCGATATCCATGATGGCTTGTTACGCCATCATGCCTTGTTATGCAAGCTATACATCCTTCGTCACTTCCCGACGGGCTCGTAGCGGAGCTTTCCGCCCCAGCGATGCATGACCAGGGCCTTGCCGGCCGTCTCGACCTTCACACCGTCGAAATCGACGACGCCGAGATCGTTGGGGACGAGGGTGAAGGCGAGCGCATTGCCTTTGGCGAGGTCGATCGGGAAGCGCGGCGACGCCAGGCGGTGCATCGGCACCGCAAGCTCGATCCAGCGCGGCCTCCTCTTCTCCTCGGCCGGGAGGCTCCAGCCGTCCTCCTGGGTGTAGGATTCGACCGGCGGGCCCTGGTCGAAGCCGATGCGAAGATCGACTCCGGCGATGCCTTCGCCGGCGGGCGACCTCGCCGCGACGCTGAGAGCCGCCGTCTCCGTCCTTGCCGAAGGTAACGCCTCGAACCGCGGCGGCACCGGCTTCGGCTCGGTGGTCAGGATCACCAGGCCGCCGGCGTAGCGCCAGCGCCCCTCGGCCCGCTCGTCGAGAGCTCCGGCGATCAGGAAATATTGGAAGCGGCCGCCGCGCTCGAGCCTCAGCCCCGACGCGACGTCATGCTCCCCGACCAGCCGGTACTCGCCGGCCGGGCCCCGCTCCTTCGCGGCCGCTCCGGCGGCCATGGCGAGCAGCATCAGCGAGGCAAGTCGAACGTTCACGGCCGGCTTATCGGCCACTTTGTATCGGCCGCGCAATCATCTACTTTGGCGGTCCCCCACAAGGAGCCGGCAGATGGCGAAGATCCTGTGCGTCCTCTACGACGACCCCGAGGACGGCTGTCCGACGGCCGCCCCGCGCGACGACCTTCCGCACCTCGAGCGTTATCCCGACGGCCAGACTCTTCCAACGCCCAATGCCGTCGACTTCACGCCCGGCGAGCTGCTCGGCAGCGTCACCGGCGCCCTCGGCCTTCGCCGCTGGCTCGAAGGGGAGGGCCATGAGCTCGTCGTCACCTCCGACAAGGACGGCGAGGGCTCCGAATTCGATCGCGAGCTGGCCGATGCCGAAATCGTCATCTCCCAGCCCTTCTGGCCCGCCTATTTGACCCGCGAAAGGATCGCGAAGGCGGCCAGGCTCAAGCTCGCCATCACCGCCGGCATCGGCTCGGACCATGTCGACCTGCAGGCGGCGATCGAGCGCGGAATCACCGTCGCGGAGGTCACCTACTGCAATTCGATCAGCGTCGCCGAGCATGTCGTCATGTCGATCCTGGCCCTGGTGCGCAACTACATCCCCTCGCACGACATCGCCCGGAGCGGCGGCTGGAACATCGCCGACTGCGTCACCCGCTCGTTCGACGTCGAGGGCATGCATGTCGGAACGGTCGCGGCCGGACGGATCGGCCTGGCCGTGCTGAGGCGGATGAAGCCGTTCGACGTCCATCTTCATTATTACGACCGCCACCGGCTGCCGGCCGAGGTCGAGGAGGAGCTGGGCGTCGAGTGGCACGACAGCGTCGAGGACATGGTCTCGGCCTGCGACGTCGTGACGATCAACTGCCCGCTCCATCCCGAGACCGAGAATCTGTTCGACGAGGCGATGATCGGGCGGATGAAGCGCGGCGCCTATCTGGTCAACACCGCGCGCGGCAAGATCGTCGACCGCGACGCCGTCGCCCGGGCGCTCGGGGACGGGCGGCTGGCGGGCTATGCCGGCGACGTCTGGTTCCCCCAGCCGGCGCCTCGCGACCATCCCTGGCGGACCATGCCGAACAACGGCATGACCCCGCACATCTCCGGAAGCTCGCTCTCCGCCCAGGCCCGCTACGCCGCCGGCACCCGCGAGATCCTCGAATGCTTCTTCGAAGGCCGCCCGATCCGCGACGAATATCTGATCGTCGAGGGCGGCCGGCTGGCCGGGGTCGGCGCCCACAGCTACAGCGAGGGCGACGCCACCGGCGGCTCGGAGGAAGCGGCGCGGTTCAAGGGCTGAGTTCGCAGCATCCGTCGGTACGATTTTGAAAAAGCACAAATATCCATAATCCCGTTTACCGCGCATAAAAGAAACGGATGCTAGCTCCTCGATCCGACAACGATCGTGGGGGGATGCAAGATGGTTTCGATTTCATCGAATGGCGGCGGCGCGACTGCTTCTTTCTCGCTTGGCGAGAATCAAACCGTTGCGACGACGGTAACCGCCACCGGCGGTGGCGCCATTACTTACTCGATATCGGGCGGCCTGGACGCCTTGCTGTTCACGATCGACGCCCAGACCGGCGTGCTGAGCTTCGTCAGCGCACCCAATTTCGAGTCAGCGGGCGATTCCGGCGCCGACAACGTCTACGATGTCGAGGTTACGGCGTCCGACGGAACGCTCAGCGCCAGCCAGGCGCTGGCGATCACGATCGACAACGTCGACGAGGCCCCCGTCTTCACCTCCGCGACCGCGTTCGTCGCGCTCGAGAACGGCTATTCCGCGGCCCTTCTCGCCGCGTCCGATCCCGAAGGGGGCACGATCACCTATTCGATCACCGGCGGGGAGGATTATTTCAAGCTGAACGTCACCCCCTCGACGGGCCAGCTGAGCTTCATCACGGCGCCGAATTTCGAGGCGCCGGCCGACCATGGCCAGGACGGGACCTACAAGATCGATGTCCGCGCCAGCGACGGCACGCTCTTCGTCACCCAGACCTTCTCGATCACCATCGGCAACGTCAACGAAGGGGCGATGATCTCGTCGAACGGCGCCGGCGCCACCGCCGCTTTCTCGGTGCCCGAGAACCAGCTCGTCGCGACCACCGTCACGGCACGGGACAATCCGGTCGGAACGACCATCGCCTACGCCATCGCCGGCGGCAGCGATTCCTCGCGCTTCACGATCAACGCCCAGACGGGCGTGCTCAGCTTCGTCAGCGTGCCCAATTTCGAATCGCCCAACGATTCGAACTTCAACAACGTCTACGAGGTCATCGTCTCAGCGACCGACGGCACCGTCACCGACACCCAGGCGCTCTCCATCACGATTGCCAACGTCAACGAGCCTTTCACGATCACGCCGGCCACATATTCCGTCGCCGAAGGGAGCCTGCCGGGCTTCCTGATCCAGACGAACGACCCGGATTCGGGCGCGCTGACCTTCACCATCGTCGGCGGCGCCGACGCCGCCCGGTTCAAGACCACCGCCTCGGGCAGCAATTACGGCTCTTTCAGCTTCCTCAACGTCCCGAATTTCGAAGCGCCGACCGACTCGAACGGCGACAACGTCTACGAGGTGACGATCCAGGTCTCCGACGGCGTCAACAGCGAGACCAAGACGATGTACGTCACGGTCACCGACGTCCAGGAAAACGTGGTCATCACGTCGAACGGCGGCGCGAACTCCGCCTTCCTCACCCGCGCCGAGAACCAGACGGCGGTGATGACCTTCACCGCCGTCGACCCGGACAACGGCACGATCAGCTGGAGCCTTTCCGGCGGCGCCGACGCGTCGAAATTCGCGATCGATGCCGCGACCGGCGCTCTGGCCTTCCTGACCAGCCCGGATTACGAGCTGCCCACCGACTCCGGCGCGAACCGCACCTACGACGTGATCGTGCGCGCCAGCGACGGGGTGACCAGCGCCACCCAGGCCGTCGCCGTCACCATCTCCAACGTCATCGAGCCCTTCGCCATCACCTCCAACGGAGGCGGCGCCACCGCCTCGGTCTCGGCCTCGGAAGGCTATACCGCCGGCTTCACCGTCACCACCGGCGAAGCCGGGAACCTGACCTACAGCCTGTCGGGCGCCGACGCCGCCCGCTTCACGATCGTCGCCGGTACCGGCGGCAACCGGACGATCAACTTCGCCGCCGCGCCCAATTTCGAGGCTCCGACGGACGCCAACGGCGACAATGTCTACGAAGTGACGGTCACCGTCAGCGGCGGCGGCTACAGCGACAGCCAGGCTGTCGCCGTCACCGTCGGCAACGTCAACGAGGCGCCGGTGATCGGCTCCAACGGCGGCGGCGCCACCGCGGCCATCTCGCGCGCCGAGAATGGAACCTCGGTGACCACCGTCACCGCGACCGATCCCGAGAATATGGCGCTCACCTACAGCATTTGGGGCGGCGCCGACGCGGCGAAATTCACCATCGACTCGGCCACTGGAGCGCTCGCTTTCCTGAGTGCCCCCGATTTCGAGGCGCCGACCGACTCCGGCGCCAACGGCGTTTATGACGTCGTCGTCCAGGTCAGCGACGGCAGCCTGATCGACACCCAGGCGATCGCGGTCACCGTTACCGACGTCGACGAGGGCGGCCCGGTGATCACCTCGAACGGCGGCGGCACCGCGGCTTCGATCTCGGTGGCGGAGAACAGCAGCTCGGTCACCACCGTCGCCGCCACCGCCACGCCGCCTTTCAACGGCCCGATCAGCTATGCGATCGCCGGCGGGGCTGATTCGGCCAAGTTCACTATCGACCCGGCGACCGGTGCTCTCGCCTTCGTCTCGGCGCCCAATTTCGAGGTCAAGTCCGACGTCGGCGCCAACGGGGTCTACGATGTCATCGTCCGCGCGACCGACGGCGTGAACAGCGACATTCAGGCGATTGCGGTGACCGTCACCAACGTCAACGAAGCGCCGGTCTTCACCTATGGCGGATCGATGACGGTCACCGAGAACAGCCTGACCATCGGTTCAATCGTGACCACGGATCCTGAGAACAACCCGCGCAGCTATTCGATCGTCGGCGGGACCGACTCCGCAAAATTCACGATCAATTCGGTGAACGGCACGCTCAGCTTCGTCGCCGCGCCCAATTTCGAGCTTCCCACGGATGCCGATTCCAATAACGTCTACGAGGTGGTCGTCCGCGCCAGCGACGGGACGCTCGCTTCGACCCAGAATGTCAGCGTCACGGTCAGCAACGTCAATGAAGCGCCGGTCATCACCTCCAACGGCGCGGGCACGAACGCCTCGCTCTCCATCAGCGAGAATTCGACCGCTGTGACGATTGTGGCCGCCGCCGATCCCGAGAACACGGCGATCGCCTACAGCATCTCCGGCGGCGCCGATTCCTCCAAGTTCACGATCAACGCCACGACCGGCGCCCTGTCGTTCGTCACCGCGCCCAATTTCGAGGTGAAAACCGACGTCGGCGCGAACGGCGTCTACGACGTCATCGTCCGAGCCAGCGACGGGATAAACGTCGACACCCAGGCGATCGCGGTCACCGTCACCAACGTCAACGAGGCGCCGGTGATCACCTCGAACGGCGGGGGCGCCGCCGCGTCGGTCAGCTTGAGCGAAAACAGCGCCACGGTCACCATCGTCACCTCGACCGACCCCGAAGGGACAGCGAGAACCTATTCGATCGCCGGCGGCGCCGATGCCGCTCGGTTCACGATGAGCAGCGGCGGGGTCCTGAGCTTCGTCGCCGCTCCCGATTTCGATAGCCCGGCGGATTCTGGGGGCAACAATGTCTACGACGTCATCGTCCAGGCGAGCGACGGAGTTCTCACCGACACCCAGGCGATCGCGGTCACGATAACCAATGTCAACGAAGCGCCGGTGATCACCTCGAACGGCGCTGGCGCCTCGGCCGCCATCACCGTCGGCGAGAACGGAACGGCAGTGACGGTCGTCGCGTCGAGCGATCCGGAAAACACCACGCGGACCTATTCGATCTCCGGCGGAGCGGATTCGGCCAAGTTCGCGATCAACCCGACCACCGGGGCGCTCAGCTTCCTCGCCGCGCCAAACTTCGAGTCTCCCACCGACTCCGGCGGCAACAACGTCTATGACGTCATCGTCAAGGCCAGCGACGGAGTTCTATTCGACACCCAGGCGCTCGCTGTGACCGTCGCCAACGTCAACGAGGCGCCGGCCATCACCTCCGACGGCGGCGGCGCCTCCGCGCCCCTCCAGATCGACGAGAACGGCACCGCCGTCACCACCGTCCAGGCGACCGATCCCGACGGCGGCGCTCCCGCCTTCGCGATCGCCGGCGGCGCCGACGCCGCCTTGTTCTTGATCGACCCGGCGACCGGCGCCCTGGCCTTCCTCGCCGCCCCCGATTACGAGGCGCCCGCGGACGCCGACCTGGACAATGTCTACGAGGTGACCGTCTCCGCCGGCGACGGCAGCCTGTTCGACCTTCAGGATCTGTCGGTGACCGTCGCCGACCTGTTCGACAGCCAGGGCGCCTTCGAACCCGTCATCGGACCGTTCGCGGTCCTGGAGATGCCGATCGCCGTCGAATACTTCTAGGGCCGCGGGGGAGGAGTCGCTGAACGGCTCCTCCCAACATACGGAAATTACATCCATTTTGCCCCTAACTCCCCTTAGGGCGGGGGCGGTGCCGTGTTATTCTCGGCCTCGCGCGACGACCGGGCGAAGCCGAGCGCTGTCCCGCCGCGGCCGAGTCGCGCGAGGGCAAGAGCGAAGAGATCATGGCGACCGGCACCGAAGGCCCCGACTATCTCACCAACGATACGACGGTCGAGTACGATACCATCAACGCGCTCGGCGGCGACGACACGATCGCGATCCGAACGTCGAGCATGCACCACGTGGTGACGGTCAGCGGCGGCGACGGCGTCGACACGCTGACGGCGATCGGAGGCTTCATCTGGAGCGCGACTCCGGGCCGGATCATCACCGGCCAGGGGACTTTTTCGCCCTTCAACGAGGTCTATTACGCC
>DASQJV010000276.1:0-2076 GCA_035630855.1 Allosphingosinicella sp.
AGGATCGGCTGCATGCGCCGCTTGTGCTAGCGGGTGCGGCGGTGGCAGGGAAGCCGGGATGACCCTGATCCTAGGCATTGAATCGAGTTGCGACGAGACCGCGGCGGCGCTGGTCGGCTCCGACCGGCGGATCCTCGCCCATTGCCTCGCCGGCCAGGAGAGCGCCCACAGGGCCTATGGCGGAGTGGTCCCCGAGATCGCGGCCAGGGCCCATGTCGAGATCCTTCCCGCGCTGATCGAGCAGGCCCTGGCCGAGGCCGGAGTCGGGCTGGACGAGGTCGACGCGGTCGCGGCGACGGCCGGCCCCGGCCTGATCGGGGGAGTCATGGTCGGCCTCGTCGCCGCCAAGGGGCTGGCGCTCGCCGCCGGCAAGCCGCTGGTCGCGGTCAACCATCTCGAAGGCCATGCTTTGTCGCCGATGCTGAGCGATCCGGGCCTGGCCTTCCCCTATCTTCTGCTCCTCGTCTCCGGCGGCCATTGCCAGCTGCTCGCCGTCGAGGGCCTCGGCCGCTACCGGAGGCTCGCCACCACCATCGACGACGCCGCCGGCGAGGCGTTCGACAAGACCGCGAAACTGCTCGGCCTCGGCTTCCCCGGCGGCCCCGCCGTCGAGCAGGCGGCGCTTGCGGGCGATCCGGCCGCGGTGCCGCTGCCGAGGCCGCTGCTCGGTTCGGCCGAGCCCCATTTCTCCTTCGCCGGCCTGAAGAGCGCGGTGCTCCGGGCCCGCGACAGCGGCCTCTACGCCACCGGCGACATCGCCGCCTCCTTCCAGCAGGCGGTCGTCGACAGCCTCGTCGACCGGACCCGGCGGGCGCTCGAGCGGGTCCCGGAGGCGAGCGCCCTCGTCGTCGCCGGCGGAGTCGCCGCCAACCGAAGAATCCGCTCCGCTTTGACCGCCCTCGCCGAATCCCGCGGACTGCCGTTCGTCGCTCCGCCGCTCTGGCTGTGCACCGACAACGCGGCGATGATCGCCTGGGCCGGAGCCCTGCGCTTCGACGCCGGCCTCACCGACCCTCTCGACGTCCCCGCCCGCGCCCGCTGGCCGCTCGATCCCGACGCGGAAAAGGTCCGCGGCGCCGGAGTGAAGGCATGAAGATCGGAATCCTCGGCGGCGGCGCCTGGGGCACCGCTCTGGCGCAGGTCGCGGCCGGCGGCGGCGAGACCTTGCTCTGGGCGCTCGAGCCGGAAGTGGTCGACAGCGTCAACCGCGACCATGAGAACCGCCTCTTCCTCGCCGGCGTGCCGCTCGATCCCTCGATCCGGGCCACTGGCGACCTCGAAGCCCTGGCCGGCTGCGACGCCCTCCTCGTCGTCACTCCCGCCCAGCATATGCGCTCCGTCCTCGCCGCCATGCCCAGCCTCTCCATCCCGCTCATCCTCTGCGCCAAGGGCATGGAGGAGGCGACGATGGCGCTGATGCACGACGTCGCCCGCGAGGCGCAGCCGACCGCGCCGGTCGCAATCCTGTCCGGGCCGACCTTCGCCCACGAGGTCGCCGCCCGGCTTCCCGCCGCGGTCACCCTCGCGGTCGGCGACCCGGCGCTCGGCGAGCGGCTCCGCGCCCGGATCGCCCGCCCCTGGTTCCGCCCCTATCTGTCGGACGACGTCACCGGCGCCGAGATCGGCGGGGCGGTCAAGAACGTGCTCGCCATCGCCTGCGGGGTGGTCGAGGGGCGGCGGCTCGGCCAGAACGCCCGCTCCGCCCTGATCTCGCGCGGCTTCGCGGAGATGACCCGATTCGGGCTGGCGCGGGGCGCCCGCGCGGAGACCCTCGCCGGCCTGTCCGGCCTCGGCGACCTCGTCCTCACCTGCTCGTCGACGAGCTCGCGCAACTTCAGCCTGGGCAAGGGCCTCGGCGAAGGCCGCCGGGCCGCCGAGCTGCTCGCCGACCGCCGAACCGTGGCCGAGGGCGCCCATACCGCGCCGGTGCTGGCGAGGGCGGCGCGGGAGGCGGGGGTCGACATGCCGATCGTCTCGGCGGTCTGCGCCCTGCTGGCGGGGGAGGCGAGCGTCGACGAGGTCGTGGAGCGGCTGCTGTCGAGGCCGCTGAGATCGGAGGGGATTTAATTCCTCCCC
>DASQJV010000277.1:0-6395 GCA_035630855.1 Allosphingosinicella sp.
AGCCAGTGGCCGGCGAGCTTGGCCAGGGCCACGCTCTCCTCGCCGACGCCGCGGACCGCGAGCTGGTCGAGCACGCCCGAAGCCCGGTCGGGCTCGATCAGCCGGTCGACCGGAAGCAGCGCGGCGAGCAGGGCCGCGACCCACAGGGCACCGCCGCCGATCCGCGCGAGGAGGGCCGAATCCGGCCCGACCGCGAAGGGGAAGAGAGTCGCCACGAGCAGGAAGAAGACGAGCGGAAGCAGGGCGCTCGCCCCGGTCGCGGCGAGCCGGAGCTCGCGAAGGACGAGGGCGCTCATCCGAGCTCGACCCGTTCCGCCCCGGGCAAAGCGAGCGGCTGGTGGGAGGCGGCGAGGACGGCGCCGCCGCCGGCGCGGTGAGCGGCCAGAGCCGCCTCGAGCCGGGACTGGCCGTCGCCGTCGAGGCCGTTGGCGGGCTCGTCGAGAAGCCACAGCGGGGCTCCGCTCGCCACCACCCGGGCCAGCACCGCCCGCTTCCTCTGGCCGGTGGAGAGCATCCGGACCGGAACGTCGGCGAGATCCGCCAGGCCCATCGCCGCCATCGCCCCGGCCGCCTCGGCGCCGTCGAGACGGCTCCAGAAGCGCAGCGCCCGGGCCAGGCTCAGCTTCGGGTCGAGGGCCAGCCCTTCGTCGGCGAGCGCCGCCGGAGCCGGGCGCCCGACCGCCCCGGCGGCGGCCGGAAGCAGCCCGGCGGCGAGCCGGATCAGGCTCGACTTGCCGGCGCCGTTCGGCCCGGCGACCAGGGCAGCTCCGCCCGGACCGAGCCGCAGATCGAGCCCTTCGAACAGGAGCCGGCCGCCGCGGACGCAGGCGACGGCTCGGAGCTCGAGCAGGCTCAACCCTCCGCCTCCCGGCCGGCCGCTTCCTCGATCGCGTGCATTTCGGCGTCGGAGAAGCCGAAATGGTGGCCCGCCTCATGGACGATGACATGGGTGACGAGCGCCTCCAGCCCGACCCCGGTCTCGGCCCATTCGTCGAGCAAAGGACGGCGGTAGAGATGGATCATGGCGGGGAGCTCGCCCGACAGCATCGAGCTTTGCTCGCCGATCGGACGGCCGGTATAGAGTCCGGAAAGCTCGAACGGGTCCTCGATCCCGAGCTCGGCCAGGACCTCGTCCTCGGCGAAATCGTCGACCCTCAGCACCACGCCTTCGAGGTGGCGGCGGAAACGGTCGGGCATCCGAGCGATGGCGGCGTCGGCCAGCCGCTCGATCTCCGCCGCGTCGGGCGCAAGGGTTTGACGCTCCCCGGTCACCTGCGCGACATAGTCAGGAAAGAAGGGGAGAGACAATGACGCTCGACGACGGTGAGAGGGAGGCGGCCCTGGAGGGGCTCCCGGAATGGCGCTACGACCCGGCCGGGCGGGCGATCCGCCGGGACTATCGCTTCGCCGATTTCGGCGAGGCCTTCGCCTTCATGACCCGAGCCGCCATCGCCGCGGAGAAAGCGGACCATCATCCCGACTGGTCGAACAGCTGGAACAAGGTCGCGGTCGCCCTCAGCACCCACAGCGAGGGCGGAGTGACGGCGAAGGACATCGCCCTCGCCCGGGCGATGGACGGCTTCGCCACCCGCTTGCCCTGAGGGCGACCTGCCCTTAGAGGGTGCGGCCTCCAAGGCATGCGGAGCGGTGGCCGAGTGGTCGAAGGCGCTCGCCTGGAAAGTGAGTATACGTCAAAAGCGTATCGAGGGTTCGAATCCCTCCCGCTCCGCCACCTTGGCTATCGCGCGCGCCGGCCGAGGCGGCGCGTCATCGCTACCAGCGGATAGAGGAAGCCAAGCGCCCTGGGCAGCGGTACCGCGACCCTGTCGACAGGGTTGATGAGCTGGCGCCGGAGCTCGGCGAGCTTGAACTTGAGGCCCGGCAGAAGCGCGAACTGCATGAGGTGGATGGTGCCGGTGCCGAGCAATTTCTCGTGGAGCTCGGCGGTGAGGGTTCGGCCGGCGAGCTTTCGCATCGCGATCGCCAGCAGCCAGCGGTTGACCGGGTCGGAGCGGAGCTCGGCGGCGAGGGCGGGGGGCAAAGCGATGCCGAAGAGGCGATCGCACAGCAAAAGGGCCTGGGCGGGGGCCCTGCCCGCGCCGAGCGCCTGCGAGCGGCGATAGAGCCGCTCGATCTCCGCCGGCGGGCAGGCGCCGATGAGGGCTCCGACGTCGGCGATCCATTTGAGCCGGAACCAGGCGCTCGACGCGCCGTGGACGCAGAGATAGGCGAAGAGGTCGTCGCCGTTCAGCGTGTCGAGGAAGCGCCCCTTCGACACTTCGACCGGCCGGCTCGGCGAATCGGGACCCACGTCCGGCAGGATCATCGGGTTGTCGCTGAGCCTCGAGTGGAGCTCGACGGTCAGCCTGCCCCGGCCGCTCGCCCAGACCGATTCCTTCCAATAGCGGTGCCAGAGACGGAGCTGCTGCCGGGCTTTCTGCCCCTCCGGCGAAACCAGGCGGTAGCCCGCTCCCTCCAGAACCCGAGCCGCGGCCTCGACCGCGTCGGGCGGAACGAGCAGGTCGATGTCCCACCCCATCTTCGGGCCGATCGAACCGTAGGCGACGACTCCGAGCGTGACGCCCTTGACGAAGAGTTTGCGGATCCCGGCCTCGTCGAGCAGGCCGGCGAGGCGCAGCGATTCGGCCGTGATCGCCAGATTCTGGCGCATGATCCTGTCGCTCGCCGCCCGCAGGCGCTCGGCGGTCTCATGCGGGACGGCCGCGCCGGCCTGCTTGAGCGCGTTCCACACCAGACCCTCGACCCGGTGGCGAGCCGCTATCCGCTCCGCCAGGTCCCAGTCGACCCCCTCCGCGGCCGCGAGCAGGGCCGAGTCGCGCTCCGGCGAGGGCGGCCAGCGGCAGCAGGCGGCGATCAGCCGGAATTCGGGGGGCAGGTCCACTCCGGAGTCCTAGGCGATGACCGAGCGCTTCAACAAGAGTTGCAACGCTCGCGCGCCATCCTGTAACGCCGGGCCATGGCCGCTCCCGCCACCAGAACCCCTCGCGCCCGGCCGGGCCTCGCCGACGGGCCGATGCTCGCCGAGGCGCTGGCGGCGCTGACCCTGGCGTCGCTGGCCATCGCTTTGCTTCCATTCCGGCGGGTGGCCGCGGCCGCCTCGAGGCCGATCAGGGGACAGTCGCGGACCGATCCCGAGACCGTCCGGCGGGCCCGTTCGGCCGTCACCGGCTGGTCCCGCCGGGTGCCTTGGCGGGCGGTCTGCTTCCAGAGGGGGCTGGCCGTCCACTGGATGCTCCGCCGCCGAGGCATCCCGTCGGTGCTGCTCTACGGGGCGCGGCGGGACGGGGAGGGCCTTGCCGCCCACGTCTGGGTGGATGTCGACGGCGAGACCGTGATCGGCGGCGACGAAGCGCCGAACTTCGCCTGCCTGGCCCGCTTCCCGCCCGATCCGGCCTGAAGCCGTCCGGCAGTTCCGGCTGCCGCGGCCAATCCCTTGAGGGTGCAGGTTTTCCTAGTCTCCCGCGATTAACGTGGGTAAGGACCGGCGCAGAGGGTTTTCGAAACAGACGATGTTGAGGTTGAACAAGGGAGCGCTGGTCTGCGCGCTGTCGCTCGTCACGGGTGCGGCGGCGTTCGCCCAGGTGCCGTCGACCAGCTCGCCGGGAACGAGCACTCC
This sequence comes from Allosphingosinicella sp., assembly GCA_035630855.1. Taxonomy (GTDB): domain Bacteria; phylum Pseudomonadota; class Alphaproteobacteria; order Sphingomonadales; family Sphingomonadaceae; genus Allosphingosinicella. The sequence continues at coordinate 3,638 of DASQJV010000277.1, forward strand.
GCCGCCGCCGACTCCGACCCCGCCTTATATTCCCGAGCGCAATCCGGCGCCGATCCCCTCGCACGTCACCCCGACGCCGTCGCCGCCCAGCGCCGCCTCCAACCGTCCGATCCGGCCGAGCATCGTCGTCCCGCCGACGAGCCGGACGCCGGTTCTTCCCGGTCCGACCCACGATCCGCTCAGCATCGATCCGGGCAAGGACCCGATCCTCCAGCTCGCGGCAAGCCAGGCCTCGCCCGAGGCTTTCCGGGCGATCGTCGTGTCCGCCGTCGAGCGCCACCCGGCGACCCAGGAGGCGCGGGCGACCACCGACGAGGCCGGTTCGGTCGTCGACGAGGCGCGCGAGAGGCGCCAGCCGTCGATCGACCTCAGCGTCACCTCCTACCGGGTGATCGCGCGCGACTTTTCCGACGACCCCCAGAACATCATCGAGCGCTCGCGGCCGGCGGCCCGGACCGACGCGATCCTCAACGTCAACCAGACCCTCTTCGATTTCGGGGCGAGCGGCGACCGGGTGCTCGCGGCCGGGGCCCGTCTCCGCGCCGCCGCGGCGGAAGCCGAAGCGAGCGCCGACCGGATCGCCCTCAACACCGTCGCCGCCTGGTACGACGTCTTCGCCTACCGGGCCCTGGTGGCGCTGAGCGAATCGTTCGTCGCCAACCAGCAGGAGCTTCGCGATGCGGTCGAGGAGAGGGTCCGCCAGGGCGTGTCGGCGCCGGGCGACACGGCCCGGATCGACAGCTATCTCGCTTCCGCCCAGACCCGGCTCGCGGTTTCGCGCCGGCTGCTCGCCAATGCCGAGGCGCGCTATACGGAGCTGACCGGAGCGCCGCCGCCCGCCTATATCGAGCGGGCCCCGGTCCCGCCGACCCCGGTGCTCACCCGCGACGCCGCCGCGCTGGCGGGGATGAGCACGCCGGCGGCGCGCTCCGCCCAGGCGATGGCGGATTCGGCCCGCCGCGAGGCCCGGGCGACCAAGAACGACCGGCTGCCGCAGATCAGCGCCGGGATCGACGCCGGGCGCTACGGAGTCTTCGAGAACGATCGGGATTACGACATCCGCGGCCGGGTCACCCTTCGCCAGCGCCTGTTCGGAGGCACCGAGGCGAGGGCCGCCCAGGCGCAGGCGCGCTCCGTTTCCGCCGATGCGCGAGCCGCCCGGATCCGCGACGAAGCGGCGCGCGACGCCGCCATCGCCTGGACCGACGTCAAGGCGCTCCAGGAGCAATTGGTGGCGGTCGAGGCCAATTATCTCGCCACCCGCCGCTCGCGCGACGTGCTGATCGAACGGTTCATCAACTCGCGCGGCAGCCTGTTCGACGTGGTCGCCCTGGAAGACGAGTATTTCGAGCAGGCGACGGCCTTCATCCGGTCCCTGAGCGAGCTTGACGCGGCCCGCTACGTGCTGCTTTCCCGCACCGGCAAGCTGCTCGATGCGCTCGGCATCGACCCGGCTCGAGTCGGAGGCCAGATTGAGTAGCGAACACGACATCAAGCCGGCCTCGCAGCCGCGCTTCGCGGCCTGGCTGATGGAGCCGATGCGCCGCAACCGTTCGGTCTACATGAAGGTCGCGCTCGCCGCCGTGGTCATCAACATCTTCGGCCTGATGACGTCCCTGTTCACGATGATCGTCTACGACCGGGTGGTTCCGAACAACGCCACCTCGTCGCTGGTCGCGCTTTCGATCGGCCTCGCCATCGTCGTCGTCTTCGACTTCGTCCTGAAGCTGCTCCGGGCCTATTTCGTCGACATCGCCGGAGCCTCGATCGACCGCGAGGTCGGCGAGACGCTGTTCGAGCGACTGCTCCGGCTGCGGCTCGACCTCAAGAAGGGCTCGACCGGTTCGCTGACCGGGCTGATGCGCGAGCTCGAGGCGCTCCGCGACTTCTTCACCTCGGCGACCCTGACCGCGGTCGTCGACCTGCCCTTCATCATCCTGACCATCGCCGTGATCGCGATCATCGGCGGCTGGGTGGCGCTGGTGCCGGCGCTGATGGTTCCGCTCGTCATCGTCGTCGGAGCGCTCACCCAGCCGGCGATGGACCGGCTCTCCGCCAAGGCGATGGGCGAGGGCATGGCCAAGCAGTCGGTGCTGGTCGAGACGATCGGCGGGCTCGAGACGGTGAAGGCCGCCGGCGCCGGGCCGCTCCTCTCCCGGCGCTGGGACAAGGCGATGGAGAATCACTCCGACAGCTCGCTCAGGCAGAGGCTCATCTCGAGCATCGGAGTCACCACCGCGACCTCGGCGGGGACCATCTCCTATGCCGGCGTGGTGATCGTCGGAGTCGGCATGATCGCGACCCAGGACCTGACCATGGGCGGGCTCATCGCCTGCTCGATCCTGGCCGGCCGGGCGGTCGCTCCGCTCGCCCAGATCTCGCAGCTGCTCTCGAGGATGACGTCGACCCGGACCGCCTACCGGCAGCTCAACGAGATGATGAACCTGCCGCCCGAGGGGCCGCAGGGCGAGGGGCTCAAGCTCTCCGGCCTGAAGGGCCGGATCGAGTTCCGGAACGTCACCTTCAAATATCCCGGAGCGGCCGAGAAGACGCTCGAGGACCTGAACTTCACCATCCAGCCGGGCGAGCATGTCGCGCTGCTCGGCCGGGTCGGCTCGGGCAAGTCGACCATCGCGCGCCTGATCCTCGGCCTCTACCCGCCCGAGGAGGGGCTGGTTCTGATCGACGGCACCGACATCCGCCAGCTCGATCCGCTCGAGATGCGCCGCTATATCGGCGCCGCTCTCCAGGAGAGCGT
>DASQJV010000278.1:0-6788 GCA_035630855.1 Allosphingosinicella sp.
CCGCCAGAAGCGCTTGGAAAAGAGGATCACCTTGTGGTCGGGCTCGTTGGCCGCGACGAACGAGTCCATCTTCGCCTTGGCGGCGAGCGCTTCCGGCAGGCTTTCGTAGCAATTGCTGAGATCGGGGACGTCGAGCTTGCCGATCTCGAGCGCGGTGATGCCGATGCAGCCTTGGGCAAGGACGTGCTTCTCGTCGTCGCTCATGGTGACTTTGTTCTGCTTGGACCACTTGTCGATATAGTCCTGCATCGAGATTTTGCGCGACTGGTCGCCGCGGCGCGGGTGCAGCGAATCCAGGATCGGGAGGATTGCGTAGAGCTCGTCGAGCTCGGCGCCGTGGAAGTCGCTGTAGAGCTCGTCCAGCAACGACGTCTGGGTGCTGATCTGGTCCCGCCCGCCCTTCGACATGTCCTTGAGCACCTGCAGGATCGCGATCTCGTCGTCGTCGCCGACGACTCCGCTCAGCATCTCCTCGATCAGGAGCCTTTTGACCCGGTCGCTCTTCGGCACGTGCAGCTTCTTGGCGACGGCCGCCCGCGCCTTGTTGTCGCTGTCGAAATCGTCGACGATGGAGTCCGAAGTTTCGATCTCGTCCAGATAATCGGTGAGGACCTTGGGGTCGTACGCCTCGCTTCCGGTGAAGAGGCTCTCGAACGCGCCGCCGATATTCGCGAAGAAGCCGCCGGGCGTGCCGCCCTTGCGACGCAGGGTGTTCTGCGAGCCGCCCTGGAAGACATGCGCCAGCTCGTGCGCCAGCAGGTGGCGGCCCGAGGGAGAATCGGGCCGGTATTGACCGCGTCCGAAATAGATGTCCGACCCGACCGTGAAGGCCCGGGCCTCCACCGCCCCCGCCGCCCGGGCCGCGCCGGGCCCGCTATGCACCCTCACGTGGCCCAGATCCGCGCCGAGCCGCGGCTCGAAAAAGTTGCGGGTCGAGGCCGACAGCATTTCTCCCCGGCCGCCGGCCGGCCGCTCCGAGCCCGGCTCCGAGCGCCCCGGCGTGCCGGCGGCTCGCTCGCGGCCGAGCGCGGGATGCGCGGCGACCGCGGCCGGCTCGCTCCGGCGCGACCGGTTCGACGCGGCACGGCGGCTCATCGCCCCCTCCCCAGCACGCCCTCGGCGACCGCCGAACCGATGCTCTCCGCGGGTCGAGCGCCCGGCCGGGCCTCGACCTTCGACAGCGGGACATGGCCGGCGCGAAGCGCTTCGACGGCCCCGGGCGTGTTGAGGCGGCCGCGAAGCGCGCCCTCGATCGCCGCCCTGAGCGCCGCGGGGTCGCGGGCGACCGAGGGGTCGACGATCAGCCGGTCGATGGCGATGTCGACTAGCCGCCTCATGACTCGCCTCCGAACTCGGCGGCGCTGATCGGCTTTTCGAGCTTGGCATATTCGCGCCGGGCGGCCGCCATGACGTGCCGGTCGGAGACCGCGCTTCCCTCTTCGGCGGCGAGGAAGGCGGCGTTGATGGCGATCGTCCTGATTGCCCCGCCGGCGACGCTCAGCCGGGCGAGCCGCGCCGGCTCGAGCCCGTTGACCGGGGTTCCCTGCGGGAAGATGCCGCTCCAGATCCGGCCGCGCAGCTCGAGATCCGGGAAGGGGAAGTCGATGACGAAGCGGAGCCTCCGCATGAACGCCGAATCGAGCGCCGACTTGAGGTTGGTGGTGAGGATGGCGAGGCCGCGATAGGCTTCCATCCGCTGAAGCAGATAGCTGACCTCGACGTTGGCGTAGCGGTCGTGGCTGTCCTTCACCTCGGACCTCTTGCCGAACAAAGCGTCGGCCTCGTCGAACAGGAGGATCGCGCCGCTCGCCTCCGCCGCCTCGAAGATCCGGCGCAGGTTCTTCTCGGTCTCGCCGATATATTTGCTGACCACCTGGCTGAGGTCGATCCGGTAGAGATCGAGGCGGAGCTCGGCGCCGAGCACCTCGGCGGCCATGGTCTTGCCGGTGCCGCTGGCGCCGACGAACAAAGCGGTGACCCCGAGGCCGCGGCGGCCTCGGCCGGCCCAGCCCCAGGTCTGGTGAACCTGATGGGCGCGCCGGACATGGACTGCGATGTCGCGAAGCTGGGCGATCCGGTCGGGCGGAAGCACGAGGTCGTCCCAGCCGACGCAGCTGTCGATCCGCTCGGCGAGATCGTCGAGCTTGCGCCGGGCCTGCGCCCGGGCGGCGTCCCAGAGCCGTTCGAACGGACCGGCGCCGCCCGGCGCCAGGGGATCGTCGGCCATCTCGGCGGCGGCGCGCACGCCGCGGCCGTCGAGCGCGAATTGCTCGGCCAGCCGGTCGAGGGCTCCGTCGAGCTCGTCGGCGCGGCTGCCCAGGGCGCGCGCCCACACCGTCCGCCGTTGCTGCGGAGTCGGCTCGGGCATGTCCGCGCGCAGGCGGCGGCGGTCGAGCGGAAGCGGGTCCCGGGCGCAGACCATGGTGGGACCGAGCAGGAGATCGGCGAACCGGGCCGCGTTGCGGTCCTCCTCGTCCCCGCCGCCGTCGCCCTCGATCAGAAGCAGGCCGTGCGACAGCGCCAGCTCCCGGTCGCAGAGCCGGGCGAGCGACAGCCGCTCATAGGCTCCGCGCGGTATCTCGGAGCGGGCGATTCGGAAGATGCGCTGACCGTGCGCCCCGGCCAGGGCTCCGGCGAGGGCCCGCTTGCCGTCGCGGCCCGGGCCGCACAGCTGGAGCACCGGCCAGCTCCCTTCGGGGTCGGGCTGCCAATGGCGCTCCAGGGTCGCCGCGAGGGCGAGCTCGCCCTCCGACAATTCGGGGGGATCGGCCATGAAATCGACGAGGCCGTCGAGGCGCGAATCGAGATAGTCGATGCCGATGAGATGGTTGAGGACGCGCTCGTCCAGCTTGAGCAGGCGGTCGTCGAAGGCGGCGCCTGCGTCGAGCTCGACGATCCGCCAGCGGCGCAGCGGCGCCTGGGGGCACAGGGCCGCCCAGGCCGCCTCGCCGGTGAGGGCCCGGGCTAGTCCGGCGGTGGCGCGGGCGCCGCCGAGGGCGGCCGGCTCGATGTCCTGCGCCGCGGCGACGAGCAGGATGGTGAGGTCGTCCGAGCCGAGTCCGAACAGGGTCGCGAGGCCGTCGATCCGGGCCGGCTCCGAGGTCGGCTCGGGCGGGACGATTCCGGCCTCGGTCTCGCCGGCGATCGCCCGGCGGAGGAGCTCGAACAGCCCGTCGAGGCGGCGGCGATTGGCTTCGGCCCAGCCCGGCTCCGGCCCGCCGCTCACGGCACCGTCACCAGCTGGGTCGGGTCGAACGCCGGCGGCGTGGCGGACGGATCGATGAGCAGGCTGTCGACTCCGGCGACCCGGAGCCGGACGGGCAGGCCGGGGCCGGACGGAAGCCCGGCGAAGACGGCCGACACCGAGTCGGCGGGCGCCGCCGGCGGATCGAGCGGCCGCTCGACCTGGCCCGCGACGATGGCGACCGACTGGGTCTCGCGGATCCGAGGCTCGCAGCCGACGGTGATCCGGGTCCCGCCGGGGTCCGCCGCTGCCGCCGGGGTCGTGAACGGGGCGAGAAGCACCGGAATCCGGTTGGTGATGCGCTCCGGCTCGCCGGCCGTGCGGAGCACGACATCGACCATATAGGCACCGATCCGCCAGGCTCCGGGATCGGAGGCGGTCCCGGCCAGCGGCGATGCGGCGGCGAGGGGCGGGCCGCCGGGCAGGACGATGTCGATCCGTCCGGGCGCCGGCGCTCCGGCCGGAGCCAGCTCGAGGGCCGCGCCGGTCTCGGGCGCCGTGAACCGGACCCGGACCTCGCCGCCGTCCAGGTGATGGCCGCGCAGGGAGGCGGACTGGCCGAGGCGCATCGCCGGGCGCCCGCCGTCCGGCTCGATCGCGGTCAGGACGGGAGTGGCCGGAAGCAGATCGGGATGGACCACGACCCCGGAGTCGCGCCCGCTGACCGGGTCGCGCGGCCCGCGCGAGAGGACCGGAAGCGGCGTCCGCTTGGGCAGCTCCCGCTCGATCAGCACGACCGAGACCATGTAGGCGACCGTGGTCCGGTAGCTGGTCTGGAGCGCCGTCCACAGCTTCGACATATCGTCCATCGACAGCGGCTCGGGCGCGATCCGGATCAGCTCGAGCTGGTCGGCGAGCCGCGCGGGATCGGTGTTCTGGAAGGCCGGCGGCAGCAGCGAGCCGTTCACATTCCCTTCGAGCGCCGCCCGGATCATCTCGCGGGGAAGGATCGGGGTCTCGTGAAGGACCTCCATCGCATAGCCGAGCAGGATTTCGCCGTGCAGCTCCTGGTTGGTGTAGGCGGTGATCAGATAGTGGAGGTCGAGCGCGAGGCGGGGCCGGTGAACCAGCCCGTAGCGCGAATCCCGGGTCGGCAGGTCGCTGTTCGACAGCGCCGAATTCGGCGTGATCCGGTGGAGATAGATGTTGAGCTGGCTCGGATCCTGCTGGGTGAGCTGGTCGATTGCCCGGTCCGGCGGCACCGCGGTCACGGTGACGTCGCCGCCGACGCTGCCGGTGATGTCGGCATTGACCAGAGCGTCGTTGAGCAGGTCCTTGAGGAGCCGAGTCACCGAGGCGATGGCCAAAGCGTTGCTCATCGGCGGCTCCGGCCCTTGCCGAGATATTCCTCGAGCGACATCAGGGACGGCCGCGACCGCGGCTGCGGGCGTGGCGCGGTCATGCGCGGCTCGCTTCCCGCCCGGACCTCGATCCGGCCGATCGAGATCCTGACGTCGGGCGCAGGCTCCTCGCGGCGGGCGGGCGGCGGATCCGCGCCGGACAGGTCGGCTTCCGCCGCCTGCCGCATCTCCGGGAGCAGCAGCTCCGGAATCCGAGACTCGGCTCTCGGCCGCCCCGATTCCCGGAGCGATGGCGGCGAATGCGCCGCCTGACCGGCCGGCGCCTCGACCCCCACGGGGGCCCGAGCGGCGGCGGCGGGCTCGGCGAAGGCCGGCTCCGGACGATAGGCCGTAACCCTCTCCAAGGCTGGCGCGGCGACGGCGACGGCGCCGGCGGGAGCCGGGCCGGGGCCTGGATCGGCCGTCGCGGCGATCGTGGAACGCACTTCCGGCGGATCGCCCGCGGCCGCGGGAGATGGCGCGGAGCGCTCGGCGGCGGCGGCGGGAGCGTCGGTCCCCGCCGTCGCCGGCGTCGCGGCGGCGACAGCGACGGGCGCAACGGTCCGAGGCGCGGCTCCGGTCGCGCCGGCCTCGGGCGAATCCGAGGTCGCCGGCGGAGGCTCGAACCGGCTGCCGAGCCGCGGCCGGACGCTTTCGGCGGCGCCGGGCAACGCCCGCGAGGCGAGCCTGCGGAGCACGTCGCTCACCGGACGGCCTCGACCGCCAGATAGAAGCGGCGGCGGGAGGCGGGCAGAGCGAGGATCTCGGCCTCGCTCCAGCCGAAGCGCTCGGCGAGAGCGGCGACCTCGCCGAGGAGACGGTCGGAATGCCGGTCGATCTGCGCCCACAGATGCTCGCCTATGTCGAGGCCGGTGGTCCAGACATGGCCGCAGTCGGGGCAGCGCAGCTCGATTGCGAGATCGGCCGCCGACTCGCGCTCCCCGATCCTCGCCACCACCGCTTCGCGAGCGGCGGCGGGAAGCTCGGCCAGGCCGGCCGTTCCGCCCGGAGCGAGGATTGCGGCGACGGCGCGCTCGGCCAGGGCCTCGACGGCGCGGTCGAGGCTGCCGGCTCTCGCCGCGGCGGCGAGGTCGCGGCTGTCCAGCGGCCGAAGCGAGACCTGCCAGCCCTCGCCCGCGAAGGTTTCAGGCTCGGGCGAATCGCCGATCGCCTCGCCGAGCGCCCCGGCCGAAAGGTCGAACTCCTGCCGCTCGCCGCAATCCGGGCAATCGACGAGGCAGGCGAGATAGTCGCCGAAGGTCTGGCGGTGGATCGCGACAAGGCGCCGGTCGCGCAGGGCGATGGGCCATTCGGCGGGGTCGGCGCCCCCGGGCTCTGCGGCCAGGCGGAGCACGGCGAGGGCCCGGTCCAGGGGGTGGAGTCCCGACCCGGCGTCGCGGGCTTCGAGGAGCCGCCCTGGAGAAAGCCCCGCCGCCATTATTGCGGCTCGTTGAAGCTCGGCTCCGACGGCTCGACGACTTCATAGTCGCGTTCCCACCCCTCGTTCTCGAGCTTCAGGGTCTCGATGGCCACGGCATTGGCATTGGCGTCGAGCTCGGGCATCGCCTGCAGCTCCGACACCCAGCAGCGATAGACCTTCCAGGCCTTCGCGAGCTGCCCGGCCTCGTTGTAGAGCTCGATGATGAGGTCCTTGCGGAAATCCTTGAGCGAGCTTTCGAGGCCGAGGCCGGAGCCGTAATTCCACACCTTGTTCGCCCATTGCTCGAAGTCGACGTCGTGAGTGACCCCGCGCTCGAGCGTGATCGCCTCGGTCTTGGAGCGGCCCGGTGACTTGCGGCTGGTGCTGGGATCGCCGCCCTCGCGATGCTCGACAACCTCCGTGCTGCGCTTGAGCGCTCCGACCTTGGAGATTCCGGCGACATAGCGCCCGTCCCATTTCACTCGGAACTTGAAGTTCTTATACGGGTCGAAACGCTGCGGATTGACGCTGAACTGGGCCATGCCTTCCCTCCGTTTCAGGCGGCGGCGCCGGCTTGGCCGGCGAGCTGCTGCAGCTTGATGATGACGAATTCCGCCGGCTTGAGCGGAGCGAAGCCGACGATGACGTTGACGATTCCGAGGTTGATGTCGTCCTGGGTCGTCGTGCTGCTGTCGCACTGCACGAGATAGGCTTCGCGGGGGGATTTGCCCTGGAAGGCGCCCTGCCTGAAGAGATTGTGCATGAAGGCGCCGACGTTCAGGCG
>DASQJV010000279.1:0-2179 GCA_035630855.1 Allosphingosinicella sp.
GCGGGCCTCGCCTCGAGCTTCGGCGAGGCGGCCTATGCGCTGGACAGCGCCAGGCCGGAGCGGCTGCCCTTCGATCTCGAGCGTGTGCTCCGCACGCCCTACCGCTCGGACGTCTTCCAGCCGCGTTATTTCGTCGTCGACGGGCTGGATACGCTTCGGACCGACATCGACCTGAGCGGGCTGGAGGAGAAACTCAGGGCGCTTTCCTGATCCTGTTTCCCGGGGAACGGCTCCAGCCTTATTCGATCGGCCCCGTGCGGCCCTGCTTGCGCAGCGCCGGCGGCGGGGTGGCGAGGCGCCGGAGCTGGGGGGCGAGATCCTTGTCGGGGATGACCACCTCGATCAGCGCGGGGACTCCGGTGAGGTCCCTGACCTCGGCGAGGACCGTCGCCAGCTCATCGCTCGTTTCCGCCCGATAGCCTTTGGCCCCGAACGCCTTGGCGAGGGCCAGATAGTCCCAGGTCGGGAGGACGTCGTAGGCGGCGAACTCGCCTTCGGGGGTGAAGCCGTCGAGGTTCACGAAGGCCTGCTCGATCGCATAGCCGCGGTTGCTCATGACGAAGACGGCGGCGTTGACCCCCGCCCGGACCAGGCTCGATATCTCCTGGCAGATCATCATGAAGCCGCCGTCGCCGGCGACCACCCAGGGCCGCTTGCCCGAGCCCAGGGCGACTCCGAGCGCGCAGCCGGTCTCGTGGCCGAGCGAGCCCCAGGCCGCCTGGGCGACGAAGCTGTCGCGGGGAAGCCCGAAGAGGTTGCCGAAGACGTAGAGCGAGGTGCTCTCGCCGAGGACGAGGACGGATTCGTCGAGCAGCTTCTCGCTTTTGAGGAAGCCGGTCAGCTGGCGGAAGAAGCGGTTGTAGTTGAGGCCGCCGGCTTCCTCCTCGTCCGAGCCGACGGCCGGCTGGGGCCGCTCGCACCGGCGCGGGAAATCGGGGTCGGCGTCGAACCGGGCGAGAAGCCCGTCGAGGAAGTCGGGCAGGCTTGTGTCGTAATATTGCGCCCAGCCGACCCGCGCCTCCTCGTCGTTCACCGCGACCATGGCGGCGTAGCTGGAGGCCATGATCGGCAGATAATCGTCGGTGATAATAGCGCCGAGCGCGATCGGGCAGTCGCAGGCCTTCATCGCCGCCCGGGTCGATTCGGGCGAGGCGGCGTCGGCATAGGTTCCGATGAAGGCGTCCTGGGCCTCGTCGAGCAATGTCTTGCCGAGGCTGGTGGTGGTGAAGGGGAGGCCGCTCGAATCGACGATGCGCTGGGCGACGTCCTGGAGGCCGAAGCGCTGGATATCGATGCCGAACCAGAGGATCGGCCGCTCCGCCGCCTTGATCCGCTCCCAGGCGGCGTCGAGAAGCGCGGCCAGCGGCTTCGGCTCGCTCGCGATCCTCTGCGCCGCCAAGGTGCCCACCGGCTCGGCGCAGGGCGCGATCCAGATGTCCTGGAGCACCTCGATGTAGATCGGCCGGCGATGGGTCAGCATCGCGACGATGGCGCCGTCGATCTGGGCCGGGGCCTCCTTCGGATCGATGACGATCTCCGACGCGACGGTGACCTCGGCGTAGATGTCGCGGTCGGAATCGAGGTCGCCGGTCGAATGGTGGAAGAGGATCGATTCCTCGGTCTCGAGCAGCCGGTCCTTGGTGCGCGGGCTGGCGGAGATGATGACGACCGGAACCCGCTCGACGAACGAGCCGGCGGCGCAGTTGAGGGCGCTGAAGGTGCCGACGCCGTACTGGACGCAGGCGGCGCCGATGCCCTTGAAGCGGGCATAGCCGTCCGCCGCATAGCCGCTTCCGAGCTCGTTGATGTTGGGGACCCGGACGATCCCTTCGGTCGTGTCGAGCGCGTTGAGGAAATTGGCGGCATAGTCGCCGGGAACCGCGAAGACGTGGCCGAGGCCGCATTGCTTCAGCCGGTCGACCAGATATTGGGCGACGGTGTAGGGAGCGGCGGCCATCAGCTGATGTCCCGCGTGACGAGGCAGCTCGGGGTGAGAGCGTTCAACTCCTCGACCAATTCCGCGGTGTCGGGGGTGGTGACGCAGCCGTCGAGGTCGCCGCAGCCGCCCTCGGGACAGGGCATGATCGCATAATCGGAATCGAGCCAGCGCGGCCGCTTCAGGCCGAAATGGCTCTCGAGCATCTGCTCGGCGGTGCAGAAGGCGCCCTCCACCCAGCCC
>DASQJV010000280.1:0-4173 GCA_035630855.1 Allosphingosinicella sp.
GCAGGACCATGCCGTTGCCGTCGCCGGTGCAGGTATGGGCCGAGGTGGCGGTGAAGTAGATCCGGCCGTAGCCGCCGGTCGCGAGGACCACCGCCTGGGCGCGGAAGCGGTGGATCGAGCCGTCGTCGAGGCACAGGGCGATCACCCCGCGGCACTCGCCGCCTTCCATGATCAGGTCGATGGCGAAATATTCGATGAAGAAGTCGGCGTCATACTTGAGCGACTGCTGGTAGAGGGCGTGGAGCATCGCATGGCCGGTCCGGTCCGCCGCCGCCGCGGTCCGCTGGGCCGGCGGCCCGGCCCCCATGTTCTGCATCATCCCGCCGAAGGCGCGCTGGTAGATCTTGCCCTCCGCCGTCCGCGAGAAGGGCACGCCGGCGTGCTCCAGCTCGTAGACCGCCGCCGGAGCCTCGCGGCACAGATATTCGATCGCGTCCTGGTCGCCGAGCCAGTCCGACCCCTTGACGGTGTCGTACATGTGCCAGGTCCAATGGTCCGGCCCCATGTTGCCGAGCGAGGCGGCGATCCCGCCCTGGGCGGCGACGGTGTGCGACCGGGTCGGGAACACCTTGGTGACGCAGGCCGTCCTCAGCCCCTTCCCGGCCGCCCCCATCGTCGCCCGAAGCCCCGACCCGCCGGCGCCGACGACGACGACGTCGTAGCTGTGGTCGACGATCTTGTAGGCGGTGGGCGTGGGCATCTGGGGGCGCTCGCAAGGCTCGGGGAGGAGATGGCGGTGCTTTTAGGCCTCGCGCAGAGCGTTGCAAGGGCGGCGGTGCGGGATGGGGTCCGTATGAGGGGCGCGAAAGGCACTAAGGCGCTTTGGAGGAGATTGGAGCAGCCGCATCCGGCGGAGTGGCGGCGGAAGGACAGATCGAGCGGCGCGGTCCTAGAGCCAGGCGCGTTCCTCGAGGACGGCGCCGGTGCGCGCATCGTAGCAGGCCTTGTAGCCGCTCCTTCCGTGGAAGGGCTGGGCCCGCCACATGACGATGAGGACGCAGACCCGGCCCGGCGGGCGGATGACCGCCGGCCGTGCCATCCAGCGGAAATCCTCCGGCGTGATGCCGCTGAAGCTCGCCGCCGCCCCGGCGAGGGCGCGCTCGACCGCCGGCCGGTCGCGCCCGTCGACGAAGAGCCAGGCCGCGCGCGGCCAGAGGAAGGCGTGGAAGAGGAGCGCCGCGAGGAGGAGCGAGAGGGTTATGGCAAGGATGCGGGGCGGGCCGTGGGTGGGCATGGGGCTCCTGGGTCGGAGGCTGGGGTGCTTTTAGGATTTGCGCGGGAGGCGGCAAGCCTGCACCTTATCGGGGTTCTTGGAACTCGGCGCGGAATTTGGTGAAACTCCATCGATTGGGGAACGGAGAGGCCGGCGGACGGCGGATCGCCTCGGGAATCGAGGGCACCGCCATCGTAATCGCGACGGGGTCCTTCGAACCCCCTGACCTGGGGTGGTTGCTCAGGCTTGCTTCTCATGCGGGGCGCTGCGGGCCGGGGCGCCTGGGCTCTCAGCGCGGCGATGGTGGCTGTCTGAGGGCCGTCACGACCGCGGCGACACCTTTCAGCAGCAGGCCCAGCCCGGATAGGGTGGCGAGGATGATTTGAGCGGCGGCATTCAGTTCCACGGTCGATGCCTCCGAGGCGTTCGAGCGGCTCTTCAGAACCGTGGAAGCACGGCAAATACGGCGCAAGTCCCTTTTTTCGAGTTTCATCGAGCAAAAGCAGTAGAGTTTTCAATCACTTGCCTGGCAGGGCATTTTAAGCCTCGTAGAGAGGCAGCGCTGTGCTGAGCACTGAAATGACGTTCGCGGGACGTTTTGCTTCGCCACGGCCTTCCCAGCGTTTCCGTATAACATGCATAGAGGCTCTATTCCCGAGTCGAATGGCGGCGAGAGCGGGCGGCGCGAGCGCGCTGTTGCGCCAAGCCTTTGAAAACAAAGAAGTGGGTGGTGAAGCCGGACCGACCCTAAAGGGTCCCCTCCGGCGCCGCCCTGCGTTCTTTGCTGCGCAGCGGGTCGGGGCGCGGGCCGTCGAGGACGGAGAGCCCGTCCCGGCCACGTGCCTCGGCACGGGCCTGGCACCCTAGCCGGCGCCGGCAGGCGGCGCTTCGCGAGCTACCCCGCTCGCTCCCCGTTCCCCGGCCGGGCCGGGGGTCGATCGCCGCCGTCCTCGATCCGGATCATTCCGACGACGATGCAGCCATTCTCGTTCTCGGAGCTCGGCACGATCGTCTCGCCGCTGCCGACGACGACCTCCCCGACCGTCCACGTCTCCCCGCAATCGGGCTTGAAGGTGAGCGTATAGGCGCCGGGCGGAACGGCATTGATCCGGAATCGACCGTCGCTCTTGCTCTTCGTCCGGAAGCTCCGGCCATCCGAGCTCCTGGCCGTTACCCGCACCCGGTAGCCGAAGGCCTGGACCTTGCCGGCAATGGCGCCGGCGGGGTCCTTCGGCTTGGCCGCGACGGTCCTGGCCGGGGCCGGAGTCCCGGCCGCGAGGAGACCGGCGGCGGCCGCGGCGGCGATCATCCGTCTCGCCCCGCCGCCCCTGGCCGGCTTCAGCATCACTCCGCCGTCGGCGCCGATCCGGGCGCGCACGCAGGCGCCGGGATCGGAGCGGAGCAGGGCCTGCGCCCGGTCGGGATCATATTGCGAGAGATCGTGGACGATCCTGTCGCACCGCCCGCAGAGCCGCCCGCGCTCCGCCGGCGCCATCGAGCCCCATGCTTCGTCGCAGGGCTTGGGGAAGCTCACCAGAATGTCACGCATCGAAAACCGCCTTTCCAAGGTCCGCCTGGCGCCGAGGATGCGTCCTCCGGCCCTCGCGCGCAAGCATCGGCCGCCGCCGGCGTCGGCGTCGGAAAGTGACAGTCACTAGTGACTGTCACTCGGGCGCTGGGCGCTCACTCGCGGAAAGTGACAGTCACGCGGACGCTAGAAGCCGGTCGGGCGTCTGCTGCGGGGGGATGCCTCGGAGCCCTCTCGACAAAGTGACAGTCACTAGTGACAGTCACTTTTTGATCCGTGGCTGCCACTTTGTCCAACGAATTTCGTTGTCGCCTCTGGCAAAAGTTACGAATTTCGGCTAGTCTGACAGGCGATGCCGAGACCTGCCCGCCAAGTCCTGCCCCTGGTGCCCCACCACGTCACCCAACGCGGCAACGACCGCCGGCGGACCTTCTCCGGCGATGAGGATTATGCCCTCTACCTCGCCCTTCTGAGCCACTATTGCCGGAAGAGCGCCACCGCGGTCTGGGCCTGGTGCCTGATGCCCAACCATGTCCACCTCATCATGGTGCCGGCAGGGGAGGACGGGCTTCGGGCGACGCTGGCTCCGGCCCACACAAGATACGCGGTCGAGATCAATCGCCGCCGCGGCGGGTGCGGCCATTTCTGGCAGGGCCGCTTCGCCTCCGTTCCGATGGACGAGGCGCACCTCCACGTCTGCCTTCGCTATGTCGAGCTTAACCCGGTTCGCGCCGGTCTCGTCGAGCGGCCGGAAGTCTGGCCCTGGTCGAGCGCCCGGGCCCATCTCGGCTTCGGCCCGGACGGACTCACCGAGGTCGCCCCGATGCGCGGGCGGATCGACGACTGGAGAGCCTTTCTCGACCTCGGCCTCGACGACGAGGATCGCGACGCCATCCGCAAGGCCGAACGCACAGGTCGTCTGCGGCTCAAGCGCCGCCCGGAGTGACTGTCACGAGTGACTGTCACTCCTCGTCGAAGAGGTTGAGGATCCTGCCCGCAATCGGGCCTCCCTGCTCGCGGGTGGCAGGCTCGCTCGCCGCGCCGCGCCAGGCGCCGCTGCGAAAGTCTTGCGGGATGGGGTCCCCGAGCGGATCGATCCCGCGCGCCTCGAGCGCGTCGAACCACTGGTCCCGCCGCGACGGCGGCAGCGCCTCGCCGCACCACGGGCAGAAGAACAGCAGCTGCATCGCCCCTTCCGCCGGGATCCAATATTCGTCGAACCGAGCGTCGTAACGCACCGACGCCCAGTCGTTCTGGGGATGCCGGTCCATATGCCCGTTCGACTCCACCGGCCGCTTCATCCCGCTCCTCCCGCCTCGGTTCCGGCCCGACTACTGACCGGAAAGCACCGCCGGCAAAAGTGACAGTCACTAGTGACTGTCACTTTTGCCCGGACGTAGTGTGCCACCGTGTATCCCGGACGCCCCTCCCG
>DASQJV010000281.1:0-2158 GCA_035630855.1 Allosphingosinicella sp.
GACCGACGCTGGCGCAGGCGAGGAAGAACGTGTCGTTGAGCGCGACCGGATGAAGCGCCCCGCCGCCGCCTTCGGCGAGCAGCCGCGAGGCGTGGCCGTCCGGGTCGAGCGGGAAGAGCCGCTCGCGGTGGACGAGGTTGACGGTGCCGGCCGGATAGACGCTGAGCGGAATCGCCCGGCCGCAGCGCGCCAGTGCGAGGGCGACATGGCGGAGCGTCCCGTCGCCGCCCACCGCGCAGACGTGGCTGGCCTCCTCGCCGACCTCGATCGCGTGGCCGGGGCCGCATTCGGAGAGGAGGACGGCGGCGCCGCGCGCCTCGAAGCCGGCGCGGAGCGCGGCGAGGCGGTCGGGGCAATGGCCGCCCGAGGTGCGGTTGTAGAAGAGCTGGACGGTCGGGCGCGCCATGGCGGGGGTGTAGCATGGCGGCGCTAAAGGGCTATTACCGTCATTCCGGCGGAGGCCGGAATCCATGAACACCGAGGGTGCCAATTTGATTCGATCCGTGTTCATGGATCCCGGATCAAGTCCGGGATGACGGTTGGAAAATGAGCCTCGCAGTCTTCCTCGCGATCCTGGTCGCCGCGGCTCTCCACGCCGGCTGGAACGCTTTGGTCAAGACCGGGCTCGACCGCTTCTCGTCCATCCTCATCCTCGGCCTGGCGCAGGGGGGGATCGCGCTTGTGCTGCTGCCTTTCTTCGGGCTTCCGCCCGGACCCGCCTGGCCCTGGGTGCTCGCCGGATCGGCGCTTCACAGCGGCTACAAGCTCGCCCTGATCCGGGCCTACGGCCATGGCGACCTCAGCCAGATCTACCCGCTGTCGCGGGGCAGCGCTCCGCTGATCGTCGCCGTCGCCGGCGCCCTGTTCCTCGGCGAGACGATGGATATGGAGAGGACGGCGGCGGTGGCGGCGATCGCGGGCGGGATCATGCTGATGGCGGGGCGGGGCGGGCTGACCCGCGCCGGCCTGTTCTGGGCGCTGGCCACCGCCGGCTTCACCGCCGCCTATACGCTGGCCGACGGGATCGGGGCGAGGGTGGCGGGCTCGGCCTCGTCCTTCATCCTGACCATGATCGTTTTGGACGGAGCGATCATGCTCGCCTGGGGCCTCGCCGCCCGGGGGCGGGCCGGGATCGCGGCCATGCTTCCGGCGTGGCGGCCGGGGGTCGCGGCGGGGGCGATGTCGCTCGGCGCCTATTGGATCGCGGTCTGGGCCTTCACCAAGGCGCCGCTGGCGATGGTCGCGGCCTTGCGGGAGACGAGCGTCCTTTTCGCGATGCTGATCGCGGCCTTCTGGCTGAAGGAGCGGCCGGCCCCGCGGCGCTGGGCGGCGGCCGGCCTGATCCTCGCGGGGGTGGTGCTGATGCGGGTCTAGAGATCCTCCCCGGCATTTGCCGGGGAGGATTTCCTTACCTCGGGAGAGAAACCGCGTCGGTGACGTGGATGATCCCGTTGGACTGGAAGACGTCGGCCTGGGTGACGGTGGCGCGGCCGCCCTTGCCGTCGGTGAGGACGACCTTGCCGCCGACCAGCCGGGCGGTGAGGGTGCCGCCCTGGACGGTGGCGAGCTTCGCCGTGCCGCCGCCGGCCTTGATCTTGCCGACGAGCTGGGCGGCGCTGACCCGGCCCGGGACGACGTGATAGGTGAGGACCGACTGGAGCATCGGCTTGTTCGCGGGCATGAGCAGGGTGTCGACGGTGCCGGCGGGAAGCTTCGCGAAGGCGGCGTCGGTCGGGGCGAAGACGGTGAACGGGCCGGCGCCGGCGAGCGTGTCGACGAGGCCGGCCGCCTTGACCGCGGCGACGAGAATGGTGTGGTCCTTCGACTTGACGGCGTTCTCGACGATGTTGCGGGTCGGATACATGGCGGCGCCGCCGACCATCGGCGCCTTGCCGGCGGCGAAGGCGGCCGGGGCGGCGAGGGCTAGGAGGGCGGCGGCGACGGGGGTGAATCTGGACATGGTGGACCTCGTTGGGATGGGGGAGGTCCAGCCCATTAGGCCTGTCCCGGGCAAGGAAGGATACGGACCTAAGGCGGTAGCGGCAGCAGAATTCCTCCCCGACATTTGTCGGGGAGGGGGACCAGGCGAAGCCTGGTGGAGGGGTTCTCGGCGATTCAGGAGGAACCCCTCCACCGCGCTTCGCGCGGTCCCCCTCCC
>DASQJV010000282.1:0-3794 GCA_035630855.1 Allosphingosinicella sp.
CGGTCCGCCGAGCGGATCGTCGCTGTCGAGCGAGGCCATGTACTTGCGGATTTCGTGGCACATCCGCCACGCCGTCTTGTAGGTGACGCCCAAGTCCCGCTCGACCCGCTTCGCAGCCACGCCGTTCCGGGTCGTGACGAACTGGAACATGACATAGAACCAATCCCGCAACGGGGTGCGGGTCCGGTCGAAGGGCGTCCCGGCGGTCGGGTAGACCTGATGGGCGCACCACTGGCACTGGTAGGATCGGCGCGCCTTCACCCGCGAGAACTTCGCTGGGCGGCCACAGCCGGGGCAATCGAAGTCGCGTCCGTAGCGGACCTGAAACAGGTGATCCAAGCACGCCTCCGCAGTGGGGAAGCGGTCCTGAAACTGGCGGATGGTGGGGGCCTTGCTCATAGAGAGTATGTACCACATACGTTTACATGTCGCAAGGGGATAAACACCAAAATCCTCTTGTGTATTAATAGAATAACACACTATGGTCGGCCGCAATCCCAAACCGTGAGAGGTGTCCGATGAATGCCAAGTCCCTGCTTCTTGCCGCCTGCGCTGCCATGACCGTCGCCGCCCTGCCCGCCGCCGCCCAGACCGGCGTGCCGCTGATCCCGCGGGAGAAGATCTTCGGCAATCCGACCAAGGCGGCGGGCCGGCTCTCGCCCGACGGCAAGTGGCTGAGCTGGATCGCTCCGCGCGACGGGGTTCTCAACATCCACGTCGCGCCGGCCGCGGACCCTTCCGCCGTGCGCGCACTGACCAGCGAGACCAAGCGGCCGATCCGCCAATATTTCTGGTCGCCCGACAGCCGGCAGATCCTGTTCATCAACGACAAGGGCGGCGACGAGAATTTCCTCCTCTACGGAGTCGACGTCGAGTCGGGCGAGCAGCGCACGCTCACGCCGTTCGAGAAGACCCGGGTCCAGATCATCAACATCTCCAACGAGGTGCCCGACCGGATCCTGGTCGGGGTCAACAATCGCGATCCCAAATGGCACGACGTCCACAGCCTCGACCTGAGGACCGGCAAGCTGACTCCGGTGCTGATCAACAACGGCGCCTATTCGAGCTTCCTCGCCGACGAGCAGCTCAACGTCCGCATCGCCGCCAAGTCGCGGCCGGACGGAGGCACCGATTACCATCGGGTCGCCAGCAATGCCGTCGAGGCGCAGCCGTTCGAGCAGGTCACCCTCGAGGACGCCCAGACCACCCGGCCGATCGGCTTCACCGCCGACGGCAAGACGCTCTATTGGCTCGACAGCCGCGGGCGGGATACGGCTGCGGCTATCGCCCAGAATGTCGCCGGCGGCGGCAAGACGGTGATCGCCGAAAACGCCAAAGCCGATATCGGCGGCGCCATGGCCAACCCTCGGACCGGCCGGATCGAGGCCTATGCGGTCAATTATCTCAAGAACGAATGGGTGCCGGTCGGCGGCGCGGTCAAGTCCGACCTCGACTTCCTGAAGAGCCGGCTGAAGGGCGAGATCAGCGTCACCTCGCGAACCGAAGCCGACGACAAGTGGATCGTCGCCGTCGACCCGGTGACGGCGCCGTCCAGCGCCCATCTCTACGACCGCAAGGCGAAGACCCTCACCAAGCTCTACACCAGCCGGCCCGAGCTCGAAGGCGCGCCGCTGGCGCCGATGCATCCGGTCGAGATCAGGACCCGCGACGGGCTCAACATGGTCTCCTACCTCACCCTTCCGGCGGGCAGCGACCCCGACGGCGACGGCAGGCCGGACAAGCCGGTGCCGCTGGTGCTGATGGTCCATGGCGGGCCGTGGGGCCGCGACGTCTACGGCTACGACGCTTATGCCCAGTGGCTTTCCAACCGCGGCTATGCCGTGCTCTCGGCCAATTTCCGCGCCTCGACCGGCTTCGGCAAGAAGTTCATCTCCGCCGGCGACCTGCAATGGGGCAAGAAGATGCAGGACGATCTCGGCGACGCGGTCGACTGGGCGGTGGACCGCGGAGTCGCCACGCCCGACAAGGTCGCGATCATGGGCGGCTCCTACGGCGGCTATGCGGTCCTCGCCGGGCTCGCCTTCACTCCGGACAAATATGCCTGCGGGGTCGACATCGTCGGCCCGTCCAACCTCGCCACCCTGCTCGGCACCATCCCGCCTTATTGGGAGGCGCTGAAGGCGCAATTCTACAAGAGGATGGGCGATCCGGGCACGCCGGAGGGCAAGGCCTATCAGCGCGAGGTCTCGCCGCTCTACAGCGCCGACAAGATCCGCCGGCCGCTGCTGATCGGCCAGGGCGCCAACGACCCCCGGGTCAACGTCGCCGAATCGCAGCAGATCGTCGACGCCCTCAAGGCCAAGGACATACCGGTCACCTACGTCGTCTTCCCCGACGAGGGCCACGGCTTCGCCCGGCCGCAGAACAACATCGCCTTCAACGCGGTGGCCGAGAATTTCCTGGCCAAATGCCTCGGCGGCCGGGCCGAGCCGATCGGCCCGGCGCTCAAGGCGTCGTCGGCGCAGGTGCCCTACGGAGCAGAGTTCGCGCCGGGCCTGGCGGAGGCGCTGAAATAGAAATTCCTCCCCCGGTTTTCCGGGGGAGGGGGACCAGGCGAAGCCTGGTGGAGGGGCTCTTCGGACTCGGCAAGGCCCCTCCACCACCCTTCGGGTGGTCCCCCTCCCCTGCGAATGCAGGAGAGGATTTTCAGACCCCTACGTCCTCCCACTCGTCGAACACTTCCCTCGGCACCTCGACCCCCTCGCGCTCGTCGTCCCAGATGAGGTGCATCAGCCACCAGCGCTCCCCGTCGTTGAACAGATGGGCGCAGTTCATCCCGCGCTTGATCAGCCCGCCGCCCTCGGGCGCGGTCCGGGCCTCGTAGGCGGAGAAGACCTGGGCGACGTTGCCGAAGCGGACGACGCGCCGCTCCGTCTCGACCTCGTAGAAGGGCATGTCCGCCAGCAGGGCCCTCGCATTCGCTTCATATTCGTCGCCCGAGAAGGAGTAGGCGATGGGCTTTCCGGACTCGTCGAGCCGGGTCCTGACCAGCCGGACGTCGGGATGGTAGAGCCGCCTCGAAAGCTCGAAATCCTGCCCTCCCGGCGGCCCGGAGATGGAGCCGTAGAGCGCCGTCATCAGAGCGTCGATCGTCGCGAATTCGTGGGTCCCGTCCGTCATCCGTTCCTCCCGCCTCGGGCGGCCACATTGCACAAAGGAGGGGGCTGGGCTATGGGCCTGAGCCCGTCCGCCACGCCGCGTCCGGGCCGATTTTCCCAAGTCCGTGGAGGACCTCCCAACCCATGTCCCGCCGCCGCCAGATCTACGAAGGCAAGGCCAAGATCCTCTACGAGGGCCCGGAGCCGGGCACGCTCATCCAATATTTCAAGGACGACGCGACCGCCTTCAACGCCCAGAAGCGCGGCACCATCTCGGGCAAGGGGGTGCTCAACAACCGGATTTCCGAGCATATCTTCACCCTGCTCGGCCAGATCGGCATCCCGACCCACTTCATCCGCCGTTTGAACATGCGCGAGCAACTGATCCGCCAGGTCGAGATCATCCCGATCGAGGTGGTGGTGAGGAACGTCGCCGCCGGCACCCTGTCGACCCGGCTCGGGATCGAGGAGGGCACGCAGCTGCCGCGTTCGATCATCGAATTCTATTACAAGAACGACCAGCTCGGCGACCCGATGGTGTCGGAAGAGCACATCACTGCCTTCGGCTGGGCGACGCCGCAGGAGATCGACGACATGATGGCGCTCGCCATCCGCGTCAACGATTTCCTCTCCGGCCTTTTCCTCGGCGTCGGCATCCGTCTTGTGGATTTCAAG
>DASQJV010000283.1:0-2059 GCA_035630855.1 Allosphingosinicella sp.
GTCGGTGGTGAGGGTCGCCGCCGTCTTCCAGCGGGTGATGTAGTGGAAGACGAGCCAGGGCAGGCCGATGAACAGGATCGGCACGACCACGATCGGGATGATGATCTCTTCCATCGCCTCAGCCTTCCTTCTTGCTCAGGCGGGCCTTGAGCGCTTCGAGCTCGGCATCCACTTTCTCTGCGTTGCGCAATTCGGCGATCTCCTCGTCGAGGGTCTTGGGCGGGGCTCCGAGCGCCAGCGCGTCGGCCCGGCCCTCGGCATGGTCGGCCCGGCGCTCGAGCACGTCGAAGCGCGAGAAGGCCTCGTCGACCTTGGGGCCGGCGTACATTTCACGGAGGCGGGCGCGCTGGTTGGCGCTCTCGAGCCGGCTCTGGATGGCGTTCTGGCGGGTGCGGGCCTCGCGCAATTTGCCCTGGAGCTTGGCGATGTCGGCCTCGGACGCCCGGAGCGCGTCGTCGAGAATTTCGATCTCGCTCCTCAGGCTGTCGGCCATGTCGGCCGCCTTCTGCTTCTCGACGAGGGCCGCCTTGGCGAGATCCTCGCGCTCCTTGCTGAGCGCGAGCTCGGCTTTCTCGGTCCAGCTCTCCTGGAGCTTGTCGAGGCGCGCGATCTGGCGGCGCATCTCCTTCTGGTCGGCGATGGTCCGGGCCGCGCTGGCGCGGACCTCGACCAGGGTCTCCTCCATCTCGAGGATGATCATCCGGATCATCTTCGCCGGGTCCTCCGCCTTGTCGAGGAGATCGGCGAAGTTGGCGGCGACGATGTCGCGGGTGCGGGAGAAAATACCCATTCAATCACTCCTTACGCATTGGATTGAGGCGGCGGCCGGGAAGGCAAGGGGGAAGCCCTCCCGCGCCGCCGCCCGCGGGTCAGGCCAGAGCCTGACCCGAAACCGGAGCCGCGACAAGGCTGACCGGGGCGGTTTCGATCGCCCGGGCCGGTCCCACCGCCGCGCCCACCGCCGTCGCGGTCAGGACCATCGCCCCGATCGTCGCCAGCACCGTCTGCCCCAGCTTGCTCATGTCGACCATCTTTTCCTCCCAGAAAATCCGTTTCGCCGTTCGGCGTTGGCTGGGATGATACAAGTGGCGTGCCAATCGCGAAAAGTGGCGAAAAACTGCGATTCCTTCACTTTCCACCACCTTCCTCCACCTCTTTGTTCTTGCCAAAGCATGGGAATCCGTCCCAATCTTTGGGGGTGGAACGCAATACCCAATTGGTCGGCCAGTCCTCCTCCTTCCTCGACGCCGTCGAGCGGGCGAGCCGGGCCGCGCCGCTCGACCGGCCGGTCCTCGTCATCGGCGAGCGCGGCACCGGCAAGGAGCTGATCGCCGAGCGCCTCCACCATCTCTCGGCCCGCTGGGACGGGCCGCTGGTGGCGATGAACTGCGCCGCCTTGCCCGAGACGCTGATCGAGGCCGAATTGTTCGGCCACGAAGCCGGCGCCTTCACCGGAGCCACCAAGGCCCGCGCCGGCCGGTTCGAGGAGGCGGACGGCGGCACCCTGTTCCTCGACGAGCTCGCCACCCTGTCCCAGGCGGCCCAGGAGCGGCTTCTCCGGGTCGTCGAATATGGCGAGGTGACCCGGATCGGCGCCTCGCGCCCGGTCAATGTCGACGTCCGGATCGTCGCCGCGACCAACGAGGATCTGCCGCGCCTCGCCGAGCGCAACCGCTTCCGGGCCGACCTGCTCGACCGATTGTCCTTCGAGGTCGTCACCCTTCCGCCGCTCCGCCACCGGAGCAGCGACATCCCCGTCCTCACCGACCATTTCGCCCGGCGGATGGCGCTCGAGCTCGAATGGCCGAGCTGGCCGGGCTTCAGCAACGGCGCCATGGACAAGCTGCTCAACTACACCTGGCCCGGCAACGTCCGCGAGCTCAGGAACGTGGTCGAGCGCGCCGTCTACCGCTGGGAGGATCATGAGCGGCCGATCGACCGGATCCAGTTCGACCCGTTCGAATCCCCCTGGCGACCGCAGCCGAGGGATTCGTCCCCGGTCGCCGAGGTCCTGCCCCCCGCCGCCGCGCCCGGGACTGCGCCGGTCAATGCCTGGGAC
>DASQJV010000284.1:0-2885 GCA_035630855.1 Allosphingosinicella sp.
CCGATCGAGGCCCTCGATGCGATCGAAAAGGCGACCGGCGAGCGCGAGGTCGACATGTTCGGCTTCTGCATGGGGGGCACCCTTCTCGCCATCGCGCTCGCCTGGCTGGCGGCGAAGGGCGAGGGCGGCCGGGTCGCCTCCGCGACCACGATCGGGACGATGTTCGATTTCTCACACCTCGGGCAGTGGGCGACCTTCTCCGAGCCGGAGCAGCTTCGGGCGATGGAGCGCCACCTGCTCCACAGGGGCTTCATGGCCGCCCAGGACCTCCAGGCGCTGTTCAGCGCGGTCCGGGCCAACGATCTCATCTGGTCGTCGGTGGTCAATCATTATCTGCTCGACCGCGAGGCGCCGCCCAGCGACATCCTCTACTGGTTCGCCGACGGCGCCCACATCCCGCGCGCCTTCCTGCTCGAATGGGCGAAGGACGTGCTCAAGGACAACAAGCTCGCCAGGGGCGGCCTCGAGCTGGACGGGGTGAGGATCGACCTCGGCGGGGTGAAGACTCCGCTGATGGCGATCAGCCTCAAGGATGACCATGTCTCGGCCTGGCAGGCGACCTACGACAGCGCCCGGCTCGTCGGCGGCGAGGTCGCCTTCCTGCTCGGCGGAAGCGGCCACAACGCCGGAGTGATCAACCCGCCCAGCGCCAACAGGCACGGCTATTGGGTGAACGAGGCGATGCCGGAGACGGCCGAAGCCTGGCTGGAGGGGGCCGGTCGCCGGGAAGGCAGCTGGTGGCCCTGGTGGCAGTCCCGCCTCTCGGACGGCGGCAAGGCCGAAAAGGTCAAGGCCCGCGTCCCGGGCAAGGGCAAGCTCAAGGCGCTCGAGCCGGCGCCGGGCTCCTACGTCCGGAACCGCGCCTAGCCATTTAAATCCTCCCCCGGATTTCCGGGGGAGGGGGACCAGGCGAAGCCTGGTGGAGGGGTTTCTTCCGGGCTCCGTAGAACCCCTCCACCGCGCTTCGCGCGGTCCCCCTCCCCGAGAAATCTCGGGGAGGAATTTTAGAGCCCCGCCGGCCCCGCGAGGCGCTGGGTCTCGCGCTCGGCGCCGAGCCGGCGGACGACGCCCTCCAATTGCCTCAGCCTCGATCCGCGCGGTGGCGCCGGCCGCTGCAGGCTGGCGCGGACGAACATCCGCCACTGCGCCTCGTCGCGGGCGGCAAGCTGCATCGGCGCGTTCGCCGCGGCGGCGAAAAGCATGAATCCCATCATGGTCGAATCCCCCTCGTCCCGGCCATCATGGTAAACGGGCAAGGTAAAGAGCGGGTTAACCACCTGCGTTCCGTCATCCCGGGCTCGACCCGGCTTTCGCGGGAAGGACGGCTGGGCCTAGCCCTTCGGCTTCCTGAACCTCAGCACGAACTGGTCGGTCCTGCCCCTGATGCCCGTCTCCTGGACCTTGACCGTGTGGTCGTCGGCGGGGTGGCGGAGGAGGTTGCTTTCGGCGTCGAGGCGGAAGCCGGCCGCTTCCACCTCGCGCCTGACCAGGGCGCCCTCGACCCGGTGGAGGGTCGAGGTCTGCGAGGCGCCGGCGCCGGGGGCCGTGTCGTGGTCGACGACGAGGTAGAGGCCGCCGGGCTTGAGCGCCCGGAAGGCGGCGGCGTTGATCGCGGCGGCGCCGTCGCCGGAGGCGGTCTTGACGTTCTTGAAGTCGTGATAGTTGAGCGTCGTCCAGACCAGGTCGACCGGCTCGGGCGCGGGGACGGTCCCCGGCTCGGCGACGGTGACGACGACGTTGGGCCGGGCCGCGGCCAGCTCCTGCAGGGCAGGCGACGGGCGGGCGGCCATCGCGTAAATCCGCCCCTCGGGTCCGACCGCGCCGCTCAGGATGCGGGTGAAATAGCCGCCGCCGGGTGCGAGCTCGGCGACCCTGTCGCCGGCCCGGACCCCGGCGAAGGCGACGAGCTCGGCCGGCCTGCGATCGGAATCGCGCGCCCGGTCGGCCTCGGGGCGGATCGGGTCGGCGAGGATCGCGGCATAATCCGTGGCCGGCGCCGACGGCTCGGTCGCGCAGGCGGCCGTGGCGAGGCCGAGCCCGGCGAGCAGTGCGAGGGTGAGCGGCTTGTTCGGCATCCGGGCCTCCGAAAAAAAGCGGACAGTGAGGATAATTGTCCCCTTTTTACGCAGGCGACAAGGGCGGCGCGGCTGAGCTAAGCAAGGCCGATGAGGAAATCCGCCACCGACGTCATGCAGGACATCGTCGCCGCCGCCGTTCTCGACTCGATCGCCGCTCTCAAGGCGGCGTCGAAGGGGCTGCCGAACAATTTGCTCCGCGACCTGAACGCGATCCACGCCAACACGACCCTGGCCGATCTTCCGGCCGAGGTGCAGACGGCCGTCGCGGCGAGCGTCCGGGCGGCCTTCTCGAGGCTCCAGAAGGAAGGCTATTCGGTGTCGGGAGGCGAGCCGGCGACGGCTCGGCCGAGGCCCACGCCGGCTCCGGCACCGGCCCAGCACCGGCCCTTCCGCCGTCCCCCGCCCAAGCGCGACGGCGCCGGCCCGGGCCGGCCGCCGGGCAAAAGCGGCGGCGGCCGCCCGCCCCGCAAGCCGACTCCGCGCTGAGCCGGGCGCCGGCGAGCCGATGGGCGCGGAGCCTTACTCCTGGCGCTCGGACGCGGCGGTTCCCGCCTTCGCCGATTCCCTGCCGCTCATCGTCTTCGACGGCGAATGCGTCCTGTGCTCGGCCGGCGCGCATTTCGTGCTTCGCCACGACCGGAGCCGGCATTTCCGGCTGACCATCGCCCAGGGCCCGCTCGGCGCCGCGCTCTACCGCCATTTCGGGCTCCGCGCCGACGAGGAGGGGACCATCCTCCTGCTCGACGGCGGGCGGCTCCTTACCGATTCGGACGCCGCGCTCGCCATCGCGGCCGGCCTCGGCTGGCC
>DASQJV010000285.1:0-7652 GCA_035630855.1 Allosphingosinicella sp.
ATCGCGGCCCGCGGCAACTACGACCTCGGTCAGCATGCGGCGATGAGCGGCAAGCCGATGGACTACTTCGACGAAGCAACGAAGAAGAAGTTCGTGCCGCACGTGATCGAGCCGGCGGTGGGTGTCGATTTCTACGACGCCAAGGTCAAGGTCCTCCAGGAGCAGATCGAGCATCATGTCGAGGAGGAGGAGAAGAGCCGCGGCAACCTCTTCCAGCAGGCCCGCGCCGCCGACGTCGACCTCGAGGCGCTCGGCCGGCAGATGGCGGCGCGCAAGGAGGAATTGATGAAGTTCGCCGACGCCGAGGGACTTCCCCCGGCCCAGCCGGCGACGATGGACTCGGAGGCCTAGATGCGACGCAAGGGGGCCATCCTCACCGGAATCGCCGCGGCCTGCGCGGCGGGCCTGGGCTATGCCGTGTCGTCGCTGCTCAGGCGCCGCTCGGCGGGCGGCGGCGGACCGGGCGCACGTCCGGCGATCAGCGGCTCGGGCGGCTATGGCGCGGTCGGCGAATCCGGAGCCGCCCGCTCGGCCGGGCCCGAGGCGATGCGCGACCCGCCGACGCAATGGGACGAAGCCGACCAGGCCTCCGACGAAAGCTTCCCGGCCAGCGACCCGCCCGCCGTCAAGCACGTGGACTAGCCTATCCTCCCCATCGAAGATGGGGAGGGGGACCATGCAAAGCATGGTGGAGGGGCAAGGACGCCGGGCCGAGAGGCTCGCGCGCGAACCTGCCACCGCCTCGCTGTCTACCCCTCCACCACCCTTCGGGTGGTCCCCCTCCCCGAGAAATCTCGGGGAGGATTTCAGCGGGGCGCGTCCAGGTCCGGACCGTCCCTGAAGATCGTCTCGCGAGCCGCCCTCAGCTCCCTTATCGCCGAGGCCGTCGCCGCGCCCCAGACCAAATGGACTCCGATCATCAGCAGGTTGCGCCTCGCCGGGTGCCTCGTCGCCGGCTCGAGCGTCCCGACCGCCGGGATCCAGCCCATGTAGCTCGCAAGCCAGACGGCGACTCCCGCCGCGGCGCCGGTGCGCTTCCTCGGATCGGGGTTCATCGCCGCGATCATCGCGCCCATCGCCGCGCCGTAGGCGAAATGGGCGGCGGTGGTGACGTCCTTGGCGACCTCGCCGGCGAGCGGAACGCCGAGCTGCCTCGACCCTGAATCGACGATCTCGCGCGGGGTCAGCGGATAGCGCTCCCCGTCGGGGAGGCGGCGATGGAGGCGGCGCATCGCCGCGGTCATCGCCATGGTTCCGACGAAGCCGGCGATGGCGCCGATGATGAGGCGGCTGCGCAGTTTCAGTTTCTCTTCGTCCGGGTCGTGCTTCGACTTGGCCATCGCCGTTGCTGTAGAGGCAGGCGCGGCATCTGCGAAGCCGGAATGGCGCCCTACCCGTCATTCCCGCGAAAGCGGGAATCCATGAACACGGGCCCCCGCAAGCCCGCACGGGCCGGTGTTCATGGATCCCGGATCAGGTCCGGGATGACGCTTATTCGTACCTCAGCGCCTGGATCGGGTTGGCCCTCGCCACCCGCAAAGCGTGGCTGGCGATGGTGCCCAGCGCGATGGCCAGGGCGAGGGCGCCGGCCAGAACGAACGGCGCCGGCCCGAGCGCGATCCGGCTGTCGAAGCCGTTCAGCCAGTCGCGCATCACCCACCAGGCGGCCGGCCAGGCGATCAGATTGGCGACGATGACGGGCTTGGAGAATTGCCAGGCGAGCAGGCGCACGATGTCGCGCGAGCGGGCTCCGAGCACCTTCCTGATCCCGATCTCCTTGGTCCGCCGCTCGGCGGTGAAGGCGGCGAGCCCGAACAGGCCGAGGCAGCCGATCACCACCGCGAGGAGGGCGAAGGCGCCGAACAGCTGGCCGCGCGCCTCGTCGCGCTCATAGAGCCGGGCGACCCGGTCGTCGGCGAGCTCGGCGCGATAGGGCACGTCCGGCAGCAGCCGTTTCCAGACCCGCTCCATGTCCGCCATCACCTGCTTGGGATCCCGGCCCTCGTAGCGGACGACCATCGTGTTCCAGCCGTTGCGCGCCATCAGGAACATGATCGGCTGGAGCGGGTCGCGCACCGAGCGGAATCGGGCGTCCTTGAAGACCCCGACGATATTCGTGTTGACCAGGCCGAATTCGTCGAGGGTGAGGCCGGCGCTGATCGTCTTGCCGAGCGCCTGCTGGGGATCCTTGTAGCCGAGCCGATGGGCGGCTTCCTCGCTGACCAGGATGTTGGCCCCGCGCTTCGCGAAGGCCTGCTCGGCCGCGCGGTCGGTCGGGAACGGCGTGGTCGAATCGTCCATCGCCACCGCTTCCGCGAAATTGCGGCCGGCGAGCATCTTCATGCCCATGGTCGGGATGAAATTCTGATCGATGACGTAGACACCGAGGTCGATCGCCTTGGGGTTGCCCGGGAGATAGGTCGAAGTCACCGAATTGTTGCCCGGATTCACTCCGATCCCGGTCAGCGACGCGCCTTTGACCCCATCGAGCCTGGCGATCTCGCGGCGAAGGGTCTCCCCGACCGGCTGCGCCTGGCGGGCGGCGAGCCCCTGCAATTGCAGGAGGCCGTGGCGATTGTAGCCTGCGTCCGCGGTCCGGGCGTAGACGGTCTGGGCGTAGATCACGGCGGTGCAGATGATCAGCCCGATCGAGACCGCGAACTGGGCGACGACGAGGATGTTGCGCAGATGCCCCGAGCCCTGCGCCTCGGCCGAGCTCTTGTTCGCCTTGAGCACCCGGGCCGGCTGGAAGCGCGACAGGTAGAAAGCCGGATAGAGTCCGCCAGCGGCGCCGACGACCAGGAGCAGGACCAGGATCGGGAGAAGCACCCCGCCCGAGCCCCAGTAGGTGAGGCCGATATCGGCATCGAGGAAGCGGTTGAACTGCGGCAGGAGCAGCTCGACCATGGCCAAAGCCAGCATCATCGCCAGCGCCGTCACCAGCATGGATTCGCCGAGGAACTGGACGATGAGCTGCTTCCGGCTCGCTCCGAGCACCTTGCGGAGCGCGACCTCTCGCGCGCGCTGCGAGGCGCGGGCGGTGGCGAGGTTGGTGAAGTTCACCACCGCCATCCCGAGGATCAGAAGCGCGACGATGGCGAACGTGACGATCGTCCTGTGGTCGTTGCCCGGGGTCATCGACGCCTGCTGGGCCTTGCCGAGATGCACGTCGCGGACGTTGGTCAGCTTCCAGTCCTGGTCGTCGCCGGGATTGGTCTTCTCGCGGCCGCCGGTATCGTCGGGGATGTTGCGCTTCTCCCAGGCGGCAAGCTGGCGGTTGATGTCCTCGGCGCTCGCGCCCTCGCGGAGCCGGACGTACCACCAGCCGCCCTGGTTGCCCCAGCTGGTGAGGAAGCTCTGCTGGTCGGCGAAGAAGGTCTCCGGCTGGAAGCGGGCGACGACCCCGAGCTCGACATGGCTGTTCTTCGGCAGGTCCTTCATCACCCCGGTGACCTGATAGTCGGCGCTCTTGCCCTGGACGATCAGCGTCAGGGTCTTGCCGAGCGCGTCCTGGTTGGGGAAGCGCTTCCCGGCCTCGGTCTCGGTCAGCACCAGCGAGTTGGGGTTGCTGAGGGCGGTCGCGCGGTCGCCGCGGACGAAGGGGACCTGGAGCACGTCGAACAGATTGCCGTCGACGAAGTTGAAATCGTCGGCCAGGCTCGGCTGGCCGTTCTGCATGATCACCGCGCCCGAGGAGGCGACGTAGACCGCCTTCTCGATCTGCGGGAAATCCTTCACCAGCGCCTTGCCCGAGACGTAGCTGGTCATCTGCAGGGACATCTCCTCCCCGCCGTTATCGGTCGCCCGGTAGAAATCCTGGAACTGGTAGGCGCGCTCGGCGCCCGGCATCCAGGCGTCGTAGCTCATCTCGTAGCGCACGTAGAGGAGGATCATCAGGCAGGCGGCCATGCCGATGGCGAGCCCGAAGATGTTGATGAAGGCGTAGGTCTTGTTCTTCGCCAGGGCCCGGATTCCGACGGTCAGGTAATTGCGCCACATGCCTTTGATCCTATTCGTAGCGGAGGGCGTGGATCGGGTTGGACCGGGCCACCCTCAAGGCGTGGCCGGCGATCGTCCCGATGGCGATGGCGAGGGCGAGCAGGGCGGCGAGCAGGAAGGGCGTGGGCCCGAGCGGGATCCGCGCGTCGAAGCCGTTCAGCCAGTCGCGCATCACCCACCAGGCGACCGGCCAGGCGATCAGATTGGCGATGATCACCGGCTTGGAGAATTGCCAGACGAGCAGCCTGACGATGTCGCGCGAGCGGGCTCCGAGCACCTTCCTGATCCCGATCTCCTTGGTCCGCCGCTCGGCGGTGAAGGCGGCGAGCCCGAACAGGCCGAGGCAGCCGACCACGACCGACAGCAAGGCGAAGCCGGCGAAGGTCTTGGCCCGGGCGTCCTCCGCCTCGTAGAGCTCGGCGACGACGTCCTCGCTGAAGTCGGCCTCGAACGGCACCTCGGCGGTGATCGAGCGCCACGCATTCTCCAGCCGGCCGCGCATCGCCCTCGGATCGCCCTTGTAGCGGACGACCAGCCACTGGTGGCCGGAGTCGGAGTTGACGAACAATATGTCGTCGACCGGCTGGCGCACCGAGCGGAAGCGGGAATCGGAGACGACTCCGACGATGGTGACCGGGACGAGCCCGAATTCCTGCTGGATCAGGCCGGCCTTGAGCGGCTTGCCGATCGCGTCCTTGGGGCTGGCGAAGCCGAGCCTGCGGGCGCCGGATTCGTTGACGACGACGTTGCCGCCCCGCGCCGCGAGCGCCTTTTGCTGCTCGGGCGGCGGCGGGAAGGGGATCGTCATGTCGTCGAGCGGGCGGTTCTCGTCGAACCAGCGGCCGGCGATCAGCTTGATCCCCATCGCCTCGCGGAAGCCCGGGTCGACCGT
This sequence comes from Allosphingosinicella sp., assembly GCA_035630855.1. Lineage (GTDB taxonomy): Bacteria > Pseudomonadota > Alphaproteobacteria > Sphingomonadales > Sphingomonadaceae > Allosphingosinicella. Next base: position 4,892 of record DASQJV010000285.1, read on the forward strand.
GTAGAGACCGATCAGGACCGGCTTGGGATTGCCCGGGACCATGACCTGGGTGTTGTTCTGGCCGTCGGTCGCCACCGCGATGGTGCTTCGGCCGACCGCTTCGACTCCTTCGACCCGCTTCATCCGCTCGGCGATCGCCCGGCCGGAATTGATCAGCTGGTAGCGGTTGAGGCCGTCGACCTGGACGAGATGGCTGCGGTCGAAGCCGGGATCGACGCTCCGCGCATAGCTGGTCTGCAAATAGACCACCGCGGTGCAGATGATCAGCCCGATCGAGACCGCGAACTGGCCGACGACCAGCGCCGCCCGGAGCCGGCCGGTCCCGTCGCCTTCGGAGGCCGATTTGTTGGCCTTGAGGACGGTCGCCGGCTTGAAGCGCGACAGGAAGAAGGCGGGGTAGAGGCCGCCGAGGCCGCCGACCAGAAGCACCAGGCCGATCATCGGCAGGGCGATCCCGTCCGAGCCGAGATAGTCTAGCTCGATATCGGCGTCGAGGAAGGCGGAGAAGCTCGGCAGGAGCAGCTCGACCAGGGTGAGGGCGATCAGCATCGCGAGCAGGGCGACGAGGATCGATTCGCCGATGAACTGGACGATGAGCTGGCGGCGGTTGGCGCCGAGCACCTTGCGCAGCGCGACCTCGCGGGCGCGCTGGCTGGCGCGGGCGGTGGCGAGGTTGGTGAAGTTCACCATCGCCATGGCGAGGATCAGCAGGGCGATGATGGCGAAGGTGAGGATGGTGCCGCGGTCGTTGCCGGGCGCCATCGCGGCCTCCTGGCCCTCGCCGAGATGGACGTCGGCGACGTTGACGAAATGCCAGTCCCCCGCCTCGCCGGCGTTGAAGCGGGCCTCGCCGCTATTCTCATCCGTGATGTTGCGCTTCTCCCAGGCCGGCATCGCCGCCTTGATCGCGCCGGAGTCGGCGCCGGGCCTGAGCTTGGCGTAGACATAGCCGCCCTGGCAGCCCCAGCAGGTCAGGAACTGGGCCTCCTTCGCCATGTAGCTCGGGAAGTCGATGCGGACGAGGGCCCTGGCGCGGAAGTGCGAGTTCTTCGGAACGTCCTCGAAGACCCCGCCGACCTGATAGTCGAAGCGCTGGCCCTTGCTGATCACGGTCATGATCCGGCCGACGGCATTGTCGGTCCCGAAGCGGCTGACCGCCTCGCTCCGGCTGAGCAGAGCGGTGTTGACCCGGTCGAGCGCGGAGCGGCTGCCGTGGACGAGCGGAAGGTCGATCACGTCGAGCAGATTGTCGTCGACGTAGAGATAATCCTCGGTCGAGGAGGCCTGGCCGTCCTTGAGGAAGACGGGGACGCTGGCCAAAGCGTAGACCGCCTTCTCGATCTGCGGGAAATCCTTGAGCAGGGCCGCCTTGGTGGCGAAGGGCGCCATCTGGAGCCTGGCCTCCTCGCCCGTGCCGGGATCGCGGAACCATTGCTGGACCTGGTAGACCCGCTCGGAGGCGGGCATCCACTTGTCGTAGCTCATCTCGTAGCGGACGAAGAGCAGGATCATCAGGCAGGCGGCCATTCCGATCGCGAGGCCGAAGATGTTGATGAAGGCGTAGGTGCGGTTCTTGGCGAGGGCCCGGAAGCCGACGGTCAGGTAATTCTTCCACATCGCTTGGGCTTCCTACTCGTAGCCGTGTGCATGGATCCCGGCTTTCGCCGGGATGACGGTGCGGCCGGCATTCATTGGACCTTCGCCCCGGCAGGCCGCCGCGCCACGATCTTGATCTCGGTGATTCCGCGCTCCGGGATCAGCCGGTCGACGTCGATCGCGGTCCAGGCCGGGTAGGGGGGTTTGACGTGGCGCTTATGAGCCGCGACGATCGCGGGCATCTGGGCGGCGACGTCGGTGTGGAAGCTGGTGATGTCGACGACGTCGTCCCAGCTCGCCCCGGCGCGCTTCAGGATCGCCGCGATCTGGGCGTAGGCGCGGTCGTAGGCCGCTTCGAGCGACTCGCCGTCGCGCTGGCCGACGACGATCCCGCTGAGGTAGATGGTGTCGCCGGCGACGACGGCGTCGCTATAGCCCCATTCCTCCTGGAACTTCCGGGCGCCCTCATTCTCGCTCATCAGCACGGTCGAGCGCTGGCGCTCGCCGGCGGCGGCGGGAGTGGCCGCGAGGGCGAGGACCCCAGCCGTCATTCCGGCGAAGGCCGGAATCCATGAACGCCGGCCGCGACACTTTTCGACGGACCGTGTCCATGGATGCCGGATCAAGTCCGGCATGACGAAAGGCGCCCCTCCCCTCACGCCGCCCGGCGCCGCTCGATCAGGATGCGGCCGTCGAGCATGTTGACGACCCGTCCGGCATAATCGGCATGGGCCGGCGAGTGAGTGACCATGACGATGGTCGAGCCCTCGCGGTTCAGGGCCTGGAGCATCTTCATCACCTCCTCGCCATGCTGGGTGTCGAGGTTGCCGGTCGGCTCGTCGGCGAGGATCAGCTTGGGGTTGCCGACCAGGGCGCGGGCGACGGCGACCCGCTGCTGCTGGCCGCCCGAGAGCTGGCTCGGCCGGTGCTTGGCGCGGTGGGCGACCCCGACCTTGTCCATCACCGCCTCGACCCGCGAGCGGCGCTCGGAAGCGGGGACGTCGTGATAGAGCAAGGCGAGCTCGATATTCTCGCGCACCGAGAGCTCGTCGACCAGGTTGAAGCTCTGGAAGATGAAGCCGATATTCTTCTTGCGGAAATCGGCGAGCTTGCCCTCGGGAAGTCCGGCAACCTCAGTGCCATCGAAGACGTAGGAACCGCTGGT
>DASQJV010000286.1:0-4776 GCA_035630855.1 Allosphingosinicella sp.
TCGTTGTAGAAGGCGCCGTTGGGGATGAGCAGGGCCGGGGCCGGATCGCCGAGGGTGAGCTTGGCCTGGAGCGTCTGGCCGCGGTTGAGGCCCGGCGGCTCGGCGCCGACGAAGGTGAGATCGGCCTCGAACACGCCGTTCTTCACCTGCGGGTAGATCTTCGCGACCTTCGCCCGATAGGCCTTGCCGGCCATTTCGACGGTGGCGGTCTGGCCGGGCTGGACCCGGCCGAGATAATATTCGTCGACGCTCGCGACCAATTTGTTGCGGCCGGCGCTGTCGACCTGGCCGAGCCGCTCGCCGCGGTTGAGCGACTGGCCGACCTGGATCGAGAAAGCGGTGAGCTGCCCGGAGACCGGCGCCCTGAGGTTGAGGGCGTCGAGGGTCGAACGGGCGATGTCGAGGCTTCCGCTCAGCGAGGCGTTGGACGCCCGGAGCTGGGCGAGCTGGCTGGTCTGGAGCCTCTGGTTGACCGCGCGGGCGCGCCTCAGCACCTCGGCGCGGCGCTGGGCGGAGAGATATTCGTCGCGGCTGTCGTTGAACACCTTGGCGGGGACGTAGCCCTTCTCCATCAGCGGCTTCTGCATCTCATACTGGCGCCTCGCCTTGTCGGCGGCGAGCTGGGCGTCGATCACCGCGCGCTCGTCGCCGATGCTGGTCTGGGCCAGCGCCAGCTCCTGGCTGCGCATCGAGTTGACCTCGCGCGACACGTCCGACTGGCGGGCGAGAAGGTTGAGGGCGAGGTCCGAATTGGACAGCACGGCGAGCAGCTGGCCCTGCTGGACGATGGCTCCGTCCTCGACCAGGATCTTCTCGACCCGGCCGCCCTCGACCGCGTCCAGATAGACGGTGACGAGGGGCTCGACCCGGGCCCTCAGCGGCAGGAAGTCGTCGAACGTCCCCTTGCTCACCGCGGAGATGGTCAGCCGCTCGGCCGCCACCGTCTGGCTGCCCGCGCTCGGGGCGAACCACCAGAAGAGCAAGGCGAGAAGCAGCAGCGCCGCCGCTCCGATGGCGATCTTCACGCGTTGCGACAGGCCGGTGGAGGCCACCACCTTGTCCATTCCGGTGCCGCTTTCCGCCCGCGATTCGCCGTCGGTGGATTTTATCCTGATCACGCTCATCCCAACCTCATGCCGTCCGATTCCGGACAGTCGCCTGTACGCCCACGGACAGGATCATAGCAAAATGCTCGCGCAGCCCATGGCGAGATGGGCGCTGCCGTCGTCGCAGGCGCCGGCCGCGAGGCCGGCGGCGACGGCCGTGGCGCCGGCCCGGCTCACCGGCTCGAGCGCCGCCATCGGAAGCAGCAATGCGACCGCCGCCAGGAGCAGGCCGGTCAGCCATGATTCCAATTCCCGCATCGATCGTCTCCCAGGACCCAGGCCCTCTCGATAGGGTACAGCATGAGCCGTGCCAGTTGCGGAAAAGCCCGGTTTTCCGCGATTGCGCCAGCAAGGCTCCGGTTCGGCCCGTCCGCTTCCGCACGCCGCCCGTCCGGGCCCGGACGGCGCCTGTCCGCTGGCGGACGGTGCTGGCACGATTATTGTTTGTCCGTAACCGGACACGGCTGTAGGAGATCGAACGTGGCTGGGGAGGGTAAGCCGTTCTGGCGCTGCATCGTCATCGACGACGATCAAGACATATTGCTGTCCGCCCGGCTCCTGCTCCGCGATCTTTTCGACGAGGTCCTGACCTTCCAGGCGCCGGAAGAGGCGATGGCGGCGATCGCGGGTGACGGCGCCGACGCCGTCCTGCTCGACGCCAATTTCGGCCGCGGCGCGACCAACGCCGCCGAGGGCTTCCACTGGCTCGGCGAGATACTCGCCAGGGATCCGCAGGCGGTGGTGGTGATGATCACCGCCCATGGCGGGGTCAACATCGCCGTCGAGGCGATGAAGCGCGGCGCCACCGACTTCGTCTCCAAGCCCTGGTCGAACGAGCGTCTGCTGGCCACGGTGAGGACGGCCGCCTCGCTTCGGACGTCGCGCCTGGCGGCGGTGACGGAGCGCAAGCGGGCCGTCGCCATCTCCGCCCCGGCCGCCGGGGGCGAGACCCCGCTGCTCGGCCAGTCGGCGCCGATGCGGCGGGTCTATTCGCTGATCGAGCGCGCCGCCCCGACCGAGGCCAACGTCCTCATCCTCGGCGAGAACGGCACCGGCAAGGAGCTGGTCGCCCGCGAGCTCCACGGCAAGTCGCGCCGGTCGGGCAATGTCTTCGTCTCGGTGGATCTCGGCGCGGTCGCCGAGAATTTGTTCGAGTCCGAGCTGTTCGGCCACGTCAAGGGCGCCTTCACCGACGCCCGCGGCGACCGGATCGGCCGGCTCCAGGCGGCCGACGGCGGCACCCTCTTCCTCGACGAGGTCGGCAACCTCCCGCTCCACCTCCAGCCCAAATTGCTGACCGCGCTCGAGCAGCGACAGGTGACCCCGGTCGGCGCCAACAAGCCGGTGCCGATCGACGTCCGGGTCGTCGCCGCCACCAACCTTCCGCCCGAGCGGCTCGCCGACGAGAGCCTGTTCCGCCAGGATCTGCTGTTCCGCCTGAACACGGTCGAGATCGAGCTTCCGCCCTTGCGCGACCGGCGCGAGGACATACCCTTGCTGGTCGACCATTATGTCGCCCTCTACGCCAGGAAATATGGCAAGCCGGCGCGCGAGCTTCCGGACGAGGTGATGGAGGCCCTGGTCGCCTACGACTGGCCCGGCAACGTCCGCGCGCTTCGCCACGCCGCCGAGCGCGCCGTCATCCTCGCCGGCAACGGCGCCTTCACCCTGGAGGATTTCTCGCTGTCGCGCTCGACCGCGCCGCGCCAGGCCGCGATCTCGACGCCGCCTCCGCTCGGCGCCGACCTCAACCTCGAGCGCGCCGAGAAGCAGATGGTCGAGCAGGCCCTGAAGCGCCACGCCTACAACATCTCGCTCGCCGCCCAGGAGCTCGGCCTGACCCGCGCCTCGCTCTACCGCCGAATGGACAAGCATGGGCTTTAGGAGCCGGTTCATCGCCGGCCTGACCTGGCGGGCCGCGCTTCTGCTCGGAACCATCATCCTGTTCGTCGCCACCTTCGACTTCGCCGGACTCGGGGTCGCCCGGCTGCTCGCGGCGGGCCTCTGCCTGTGGGCGCTCTACGAGCTGTGGCGCTACATCCAGCGGACCAACATGGAGCTGGCCCGCTTCCTTGAGGCCGTCCGGCTCGGCGATCTTTCGCAAAGCTTCGCCCACCGCGCCGACGGAAGCGGCTTCACCGACATCGGCGAGGCGCTCGACGAGGGGATCAGGAGCCTTCGCGACGAGCGGCTCCGGCTCACCGAATCGAACCGCTTCTGCGAGGCCGTCCTCGACGACGCCCCGGCGCCGCTCCTCACCGTCGACGCCGAGGGACGGGTCGAGCTCGCCAACAAGGCGGCCCGGCGCCTGTTCGTCCGCCACCAGGGGGTCAGGATCGAGGACTTCCGGATCTACGGCGAGACCTTCGCCGCCGCCCTCGGCGACGAGGCGATCGGCAAGCCGCGCCTCGTCCCGCTGATGCTCGACGAACTTCCGCAGACGGCGATGGTGAGCAACGCCTCGGTCCACCGCCTCGGCGGGATGGTCCATGTCGTCGCCGTCCAGCCGATCCAGGGCGAATTGAACGCGGTCGAGATCGCCGCCCAGAGCGACCTCGTCCGGGTCCTCACCCACGAGATCATGAACTCGATGACTCCGGTGACCTCGCTCGCCCAGAGCGCGGCCGGACTGATGGCCGAGGTCGACCGCGGCGGCGATCCGCTCGTCGCCGACGCCCGCGCGGCGGTCGAGACCCTCGCCCGCCGGGCCGACGGGGTCATGCATTTCGTCGAGAGCTACCGCCAGATCAGCCGGACTCCGGTCGTCCGCCGCCGACTGTTCGAGGTCCTGCCCTGGGCGCGCGAGCTCGAAGCCCTGTTCCGGGCCGGCGACCACGCCTCGGGCGTCGCGCTGTCGCTCGAGGTCGCTCCGGACCGGCTGACCCTCGACGCCGATCCGGACCTGATGTGCCAAGTGCTGATCAACCTGCTCCGCAACGCCGCCGAAGCCGCCCGCGACCATTCGCCCGAGCCGGCGGTCGCCTTGTCCTTCGCCGCGGTCGGCGGCGCCCGGGTCCAGATCGAGGTGGCCGACAACGGCCCGGGCGTGCCCGAGGCGCTTCGCCAGGACGTCTTCCTGCCCTTCTTCACCACCAAGGCGAAAGGGACCGGAGTGGGCCTCAGCCTGGCTCGCCAGGTCGTCCTCGCCCATCGCGGCTCGATCGGCCTTGGCGAAAGCTCCAGCGGCGGGGCTTTATTCCGGATCCTGCTCTAGCGGATCTTCCCAGAGCGGCTCCTCGGGCACCGGGTCGGCCAGGCTGAGCCCGTCCAGTATCCGGGCGGTCTCGTCGCGGACCATCAGCATCACCCGGTGGAGCCGGCACTGGTCCTCGGTGATGCAATTCTTGCACGTCTCGTGACGGTAGCGGCTGGCGCAGGGGAGCAGGCCGAGCGAGCCCCGGGTGAGCCGGACGATCGAGCCGTAGCTGATCTCGGCGGGCGGCCTGGCCAGCCAATAGCCGCCCTCGCGGCCGCGCCGGCTCGCCACCAGTTTCTCGCGGATCATCTGCGAGAGCATCACGGTCAGGAACTTGGGGGGGATGTTCTGCCGGCTCGCGATCTCGCTCAGCTGGACCGGTCCCTGGCCATAGCGGTCGGCGAGGTGGAGGAGCGCGCGGATTGTATAGCGCGTTCGTTGAGAAAGCATGCCGTCTCATGAACGCTCGCGTGC
>DASQJV010000287.1:0-12313 GCA_035630855.1 Allosphingosinicella sp.
AACAGGCTGACGTCGGCCCGCCCGGCGACCGACCGCTCGAAGGCGGCGAGCAGCCGGCCCTCGCGGCGGTGGATCGCGGCCATCGCTCCGCCCTCGGTCCCATAGGCCTCGAACTTGGCCGAATCGACGTCGCCGAAGTCCATCACGAAGCGCGCGCGAACCCCCTCGGGGACGAATTGCGCCATCTGCCCCGAGAAAGCGAAGACCGTTCCGATCCGCCCGTTCGCCAGCATCCGCCCGACGAAGCCGCGAAGCCCGGCGCTGTCGAACAGGGTGAGCGACACCGGCCTGCCCTCGACCAGGGCGCGGGCGCCCGCGGCCACCCGCGACGTCCGCCGGACCTCGACATGGGCCTCGCCCAGCGCCGGCCCGATCGCCTCGCGGAGGCCGGCAAGGTTGGCGGCATCCTCCTCGTCGTCGGCGAGGCAGGCGAGGTGGACCGGCCCGAGCCCGGCGAGGTGCCTGAGCTCGTGGAACGTCCGGATCTTGTCGCCCCGGTCGGGGGGGAACGGGATCCGGTGGGCCAGGAACAGGGTCTCCATCAGCCCAGGCCCCTGGCGAGGAGCGGCCCGAGCCGGTTCGCCGCCCACAGCGGAAGCCTCTTCCAGGCCTCGACCTTGAGCCGGTTCTTCGGGCTCAGCGGGTTGATGTCGCGAGGCGCCGCGCCCGGCGCGGTCCGGATCCCGTAGCGCAGGGGCTCGGGCTCCATGCCCCAGTTCATCTTGAAGCTGTGGTTGCCGCTTCCGACTTTCGAGCGGCCGAAGTCGAAGCGGGTGCAGCCGCGCCTCGAGGCGTGGCACATCGTCTCGAAATACATGAGCTCGCTGGCGAAGCAGTCGCGCGCCGCCGTCGTCCCGCCGCCCCAATAAGGGTGGACCGTCCCCTTGAAGTAGAAATTGAGGACGCTCGCCACCGGCTCGGCGCCGTTGAAGACGGTGACGATGTCGGCCTCCTCGCCGAACAGGTCGAGCATCGAGTCGAACAGCCGGCGCGAGAAGACCGGCGAGCCGAGGTTGCGCGTCGATTCGCCATAGACCCGGAAGAAATCCGACCGGTCCCGCGGCCCGGCGCCGATCCGCACCCCGAGGTCCAGCGCCCGAGCCCGTCTGACCCCGCGATGGCGGCGCTTGATCGATCTGAGGATCGCCTCCTCCCCCTCGGGCAGGTCCATGGCGAAGCCGACATAGACGTCGTCGCGCACCGCATAATCCTCGGGGAACCGGCCGCCGCGAAGCTCCAGCGCCGGGCAGCCGAGCCGGTCGGCCAGCCCGGCCGCGGCGCCCAGCAGCGCGGCCTCGGCGGCGCGGTCGTCGGCGATGACTCCGCCGCCGGTGCCGAAGCCGGTCGAGACCAAAGCCCGGCCGAACAGGGCCGAGCGGACGTCGGTGAGCGGGAGGCAGCCGGCCAATGCCCCGCCGGGCCGCTCGGCGACCAGGTAATGCGCCCGCTGGCCGCAGCCCCGCTCGACCGCGAGGCTCCATTGCGGCCGGTGGAAGAAGACCGATTCCGGATGTTCGGCGACGTAGCAATCGATCCGGGCGCGCTCGGTCGGGTCGCCGAGGTCGGCGGTCCGGACCGCGGCGGTGGCGATCGGCCGGTGCAGGGTCATGGCAGCCTCTCCCGCTCGCGCTCGACCACCTGGTCGGTCCGCCCCCATGCGTGCGCTTCGAGCAATTTCAGAAGCTTGGGCCGCATCGCGGAGAGCCGGCTGTAATGACGAAGCCGGGACCTGAGCGGCGCCCCGGCCACCCGCGGCTGGCCGGGGTCGATCTCCCAGGGGTGGAAATAGAAGACAGCCGGCCGCTTATCCTCGCGGTTCACCCGGTCGATCGCCCAGCTCGAGAAACGATAGGGCAGAAGCCGGAAGAAACCGCCGCCGCCGGCGGCCATCCGCCGCCCGGCGAGCTCGACGGTGGTCACCGGAAGCTCGATCAGGCCGGAATCGGCGAGCGGCCGATGAGCGAAGCGCGGCGCCTCGCGCCAGCCGTAATGGTCGTGGGCGATCGGAGCGACGCTCGACGAATAGGCATAGCCCTCCTCGGCGAGGACCGGGTGGGCCCAGGGCGTCCGGGCGTCGATCGAGAAGCTCGGCGCCCTGTAGCCCCTCGGCTCCACCCCCGAGGCTTCGGCGATGGCGGCATGGGCCCGGCGCAGATCGGCCCTGAAGCCGGCCTCGCCCAGGGTGAAGACCCGCCGATGGTCCCAGCCGTGGCTGGCGATCTCGTGCCCGGCCTCGGCCGCCCGCCGGATCAGCGCCGGATAGCGCTCGGCGACCCAGCCCAAAGTGAAGAAGGTGGCCTTGACCCCGGCCTCGGCGAACAGGTCGAGCACCGCCGCCCCGTTGCGCTCGACCCTCTGCTCGAGCCCGTCCCACTGGTCGCGGCCGATGACGCCCTCGAACGCCCCGACCTGGAACCAGTCCTCGACGTCCACCGAAAGGGCGTTCAGCATTTTATCCTCCCCAAGCTTCGCTTGGGGAGGGGGACCAGGCGAAGCCTGGTGGAGGGGTAGATGGCGCAGACCTGTTCCAATTACCCCTCCACCACCCTTCGGGTGGTCCCCCTCCCCACGCTTCGCGCGGGGAGGATCATATGGCTCAAGCCGCATTGCTTCGGCGCGGCTGGCTTTCGTTCTCGACCCAGTCGAGCAGGACGGTCAAGACCCGGCGAACCGCCGCTTCCTGCTCGTCCAGCCGCACCTCGATCGCCGCGATCCGCCGCTCGAGCGAGACGTCGCCCGCGGCCCCCGCCGCTTCGACGGCCCGGCGCAGCGGCAGCACCCGCTTCGAGCCGCTCTCCGGCCGGTCGGCGGCCATGTCGGCCGCCACCGCCTCGACGTCATTGCCGCCGATCGTCTCGAGCCGCTCGACCGACGCGTAGAGGAGGAGCCGGTTGGCGAGCTGGTTGAGCTTGCGCGGGACTCCACCGCTGTGCCGGTAGAGCGCCGGGAAGGACTCCGGCTCGAAGCCCGGCCGGCCCTTCCAGCCGGCGACCGCCAGCCGATGGACGACGTAGGGCTCGACCTCGTTCGCCTCCATCGCCTCGAGATGATGGCTGGCGATGACCCGCTGGCGGAGCTGCTCGAGGCCGTCCTCGGCCGCGACCCGGTCGCGGAACTCGGGCTGGCCGAGCAGGAAGATCTGGAGCAGCGCGCGGCCCTGGCTGGTGAAGTTCGACAGCATCCGCAGCTCTTCGAGGGCGGAGACCGGGAGGTTCTGGGCCTCGTCGACGATCAGCAGGGTGCGCTTGCCCCGCCCCGCTTCCTCGCGAAGCCTCTGTTCGATCCGGTCGAGCAACTGCGCCTTGGCGACCCCGCCGGTCTCCAGCCCGAGCCCCTGGGCGGCGAGGCGGAGCATGTCGTCGCCCTCGACCTGGGTCGAGACGAGGCTGATCGCGTTCAGGCGCTCGCGGTCGATCGTCGCCATCAGATGGGCGACGAGGGTCGACTTGCCGGCGCCGATCTCGCCGGTGATGACGATGAAGCCCTCGCCCTGGGCGAGGCCGTAGCCGAGATAGGCCATCGCCTTCTTGTGGGTCCGGCTCTCATACCAGTAGCGCGCGTCCGGGGTCAGCTGGAAGGGGCGCTCGGCGAGGCCGTAATGGTCGGTGTACATTCTTGCCGTCCCTTAGAAAGTGTAGCGCAGGCCGACCAGGATCGAGCCGTAGCTGGCGTCGAACTCCCCGGCCTGGGTGGTGTAGAGGCCCGCCGAGACCTGCGCCTGGAGCCGGTCGCGGAAGACGTTGCGATAATAGCGCCCGGTGAGGCCGGCGCCGAAGCTGGCGTCGGCGTCGCTGATCCCGCTGTCGAACCAGGCGGCATAGGCGTTGAGGTCGTAGCCGGAGCTGCGGGTCAGCCGGCGGCCGAGATTGCCCTGCAGGCTGAAGCTCTGGTCGGTCACCCCGTTCAAGGCGAACAGGCTGCTGTCGGGCGCCAGATAACGGCGATTGGAATAGCCGGCCCCGAGCCCCATCGTCCACGGCCCGCGCGCCGCCGAATATTGAAAGGTCGCGCCGCGGTTGCGGAAGTTGAAGTTGCTGATCGACTGGAAGGCGTCGCCGAAGCAGCGGCCGGTGCCCGGATCGTTGCCGAAGACGCAGCCGGCGCCGGTCAGGCTGCCTCCCGGCGGAGTCTGAAACTTCGTCGGCAAGCCGTTGAGATCGGCTATTAAAAGCCTCCCGAAGCTGCTTACGCTGTCATAGACGGAAGCGTTGAGCGCGGAACGGCTGTTGATCTTGTGCGAGAGCGAGGCGGTGAAGCTTTCGCCGCCGTAGCGCCACCCGGCCCGGGCCTGGAGCTCGGTCCTCGGGCTCGGCCGCCAGAGGATGCCCGCGTCCCACATCACCCCGTCCTGGTCGACGGTCTTGAGGCGCGGCCTCGAGGGATCCGGGATGAGGTTGCCCCCCGGCGTCAGCACCGGCAGCCCGCCGGGGCCGCGAAGGAAATCCTGCTGCGAGCCCTGCATCGTCTCGTAGCCCACGCCGCCGGTGACGGCGAGGGTCGGCGAGACCGGGACGACGACGTCGCCGCGGACATATTTGGCCTCGAAATTGGAATCGAGCCGGTTCATGTCCTCGCGGACATAGCCCGCGCCGACCGTCCAGCCGAAGGGAAGCCGGCCCGGCGCCATTCCGAAGCTGACCGTGGCGTTGTGGACAATGCTGCTCGAATAGCGGTCGACCCGGGGGGCGCCGGGCGGGAGGTCCGCCCCGGCGAGGCTGTGGTCGTCGACCTTGACGTAGCCGAGCCGGTAGCTGGCTCCGACCGACACCGGTCCGGCATGGGTGGTCAGGGTCGGGCCCGCATAGGCGCTGTAGATCTCGGCGACGTTGGCGCTGTCGATCGTCCGGACCGCCGCCACCGGCAGCCTGATGTCGGAATGGGTGCGCGCCGCCATGGCGCCGGCGTCGATGCTGAGGACGCCCGGGACAGCCTCGAAATGGGCGGCGGCGAGGCCGCTGACCACGTCATGGTCGTTGAGCCGGTCGTTCCAGCCGACCCTGTGCTGATAGTCGACGCTGATCGTCGCCTGCATCCGCCGGGTGGCGATGGAGGCGTCGACGCCGCCGCCGACGCCGGTATAGGTGAGCACCTCGCCGCGGTCGAAGTCCATGGTCGCGACCTGCTCGACCTGGAGATAGGGGTGGATGCTGGAGCGCGGCTCGCCCTGGACGGCGACCGCCCCGACGGCCAGGCTGACCCCCGCGGCGGCTGCGACTATGAGCCAGCTTCGGCTTGCAAGCCTCTGGAAGACAGGCTGTTTCATTGGCCGTATCCATAATAGGAGCCGAACCGGCGGCCGGTGGCGGCGAAGCCCGTGCCGTTGAGCAGCAGGCTGATCTGGGGGCAGCCGGAAAGCAGGCCGACGGCCTCCTTCAAATCCGCCTCGTGGGTCTGGTCGGCGCGGACGACGAGCACGAGCTGGCCGACATGGGCGGCAAGCGCCGCCGCCGCCGAGGCCATCAGCGCCGGCGGGGAATCGAACAGGACCACCCGCTTGGGCCGGCCTTCGGTCAGCCGCTCCAGCACCCGCGCCGTGCGATCGGAGCCGAGCAGCTCGGGGACGTCGTTCTCGTAGCGCCCCGCCGGCATCACCGAGAGGCCGCTTATGTCCGTCGGGACGACGAGCCGCTCCGGATCGAGCGAGGGATCCGCCAGGGCGTCGACGAAGCCGGCGCCCCGGGCTTCGAGCCCGAGGATCGAGAGCACTTCGGGCTTCGGGAAATCGGCGTCGACGAGCAGAACCTCGAGGTCGCGCTCGCCGGCCAGCGAGAGGGCGAGGTTGACCGCGCAGAAGGTCTTGCCCTCGTCGGGCTGGGCCGAGCAGACCAGAACCGTCCGGCGCTTGTCCGCGCTCACCGAGCTCCCCGCCCCCATTCCGAGCAGGAGCTGGCGCTTGACGATCCGGAACTCCTCGGCGAGCGGCCCGGCCGGGGTTCCGGGGACGATGAAGCCTTTTTCACCGAGCGACTTGCGGTCCACCTCGGCCTTGGCCTCGGTCACCGCCGGAAGGAAGCTCCGCGGAACCGGCCTCGGCTCCGGCGCGCGCTCCCGCTCCGCCTCGGGCGCCGCCCGGGCAGCCTCGGCCGATGAGCTGGGCATAATGGCGGGTGCCGAACCGAAGCCGTAAAGCTCCGCCGCCCGCTCGAGGAGCGAGCCCGAACGGCTGAGGGGGCTGTGCTTGTTCATCTCGCTGTCCCTCACGCGACCGTGCTTCGCTGCCAGAACTCGACCGCCAGAAGCAGCGCCCAGGCCGCTCCCAGCGCTCCCGCCCCGCCTCCCAGCCACAGCAGCCGCCGCCTGTGCAGCGCCCTTTTTTCCTCGGTGAACACCTCGCCGATCGAGCCGAGCACCGGCAGTCCGGTCGCCTCGGCGAGGCGGGTCTGGGTCGGGAAGGTGGTCTGGATCTGGCCCAGCACATAGGCCGCGCCCGCACCGGCCCCGAGGCCGACGAACAGGATGAGGGTGAGCAGCAGCGGACGGTTCGGGGTCATCGGTACGCTGGGATGGCTGGGCGGGACGATGACCTTGAACTTGACCGCGTCGACCTGGCTTCTGACGTCGCTCCTCAGGCGGACCTGCTCACGGTCCTCGAGCAATTTGTCATATTGCTTCTTGAGGACGTCGTAATTGCGGTTGAGCTTCTCCTGCTCGGCGGCGACTCCCGGCTCGGAGGCCTGGCGGTTGCCGAGCTGGGCGAGGTCGGCCTGGAGTTGCGCCTTGCGGGTCGCGGCCGCGTTCACTTGGCCCTCCTTCTCGGCGACCATCGCCCGGAGCGACACGTAGGAGGGGTTGGCCATGGTTCCGGCGCCGGCCGGCTCGCGCGCCGCGATCGGCCTCAGCCGGGCGATCTGGTTGCGGAGCCTGACCACGTCGGGATGCGAATCCGTCCAGCCCTGGGCGGCGGCCTGGGCGAGCTGGCCCTCCAGGGCCGCGAGCTGTCCGCGCGCGCCGCCGTCGCCGCCGCCGAGCGAGGGCATCGAGGGCGGGGTGGAGGCGAGCTGGCCGCGAAGCGCGGAAAGCGAGCTCTGCGCCTGCATCAGCTGCTGGTCGATGCCGGCGAGCTCGGTCCGCGCCGCGGCCATGCGGGAGCCGATCGAGCCTTCGCCGGGGAGAAGGCCGAGATAGCGCTGCTCGAACTCGACGCGGCTCTGCTCGGCCTCCTGGAGCTGCTTCTCGCGCTCCTTCAATTGCTGGTCGAGGAAGGCGAGGCTCTGGTTCGCCTCGTCGCGGTCGCCGGCGATGTTCTGCTCGGCGAAGATGTCGAGGAGCCCCTGGACCACCGCCGCGGAGAGCTTGGCGTTCTGGCGGTTGGAGAAGCCGGAGACCCTCGCCGTGGCGCTGATCTCGAAGATGTTGTCGGGCTGGGCGGTGATCTTGATCGACTCGCGCAGCGCCGCGACCTGGACGGCGAGGTCGCGCTCGCCGGCGACGAGCCCGGCGAGCTCGGTGCGGCGCACCACCTTGGCGAGGTTCTCGCTCGACGTCAGCGTCTGCTTGACCCGGTTCAAATCCCCTTCCCGCTCCTGGACGGTGATCCCGACCTGGTTGGGCAGGATCGACTGCATCTGGACGAAGACCCGGGCCTTGGATTCGTAGGTGTTGGGGATGAGCGCGACCGCCAGCCAGCCGACCAGGCACAGCCCCCAGGCGACGGCCAGCGCCAGCCAGCGGCGGCGCCAGACCTGGTGGATCGCGATCCTGATCTGTTCGTAGAGTCCGTCCATCGGGCCTGGAATTCCTTGCGTTCGCGTGCGGGCGGCGGCGGCCGGCGCGGGCCTAGAACATGCTCTCCGGGATGATGATGACGTCACCCGGCTCGAGGCGGACGTTGGCGCTGTAGTCGCCCTTCTTGAGGAGGCGGGCGATCTTCAGGCCATATTCCTTCTGGGTGCCGGTCGAGCGGTCGTGGCGGATCAGCCGGGCGCGGTTGCCGGCGGCATATTCGGAGAGGCCTCCGACCGCGATCATCGCGTCGAGCAGGGTCATGTTGGCCCGGTAGGGAAGCGAGGCCGGCTTCTCGGTCGCTCCGACGATCCGGATCTGTTGGCTGAAGCTGCCCTGGAAGCTCTCGACCATCACCGTCACGCGCGGGTCGTCGACATATTTGGTGAGGGCGAGGCGGATGTCCTCGCCGAGCTGCGCGGGAGTCTTGCCCGCCGCCTGAAGGTCCGGGATCAGCGGAGTGGTGATCATCCCGTCCGGGCGGACCTGGACCTTGCCTCCGAGATCGCTGTTGCGCCAGACGAACACGTTGAGCTGATCGAGGGCTCCGATCACATATTTCTCGGTGGGAACGGCATCGTCGGCGCCGACGAAGCTCGCCGGGGGCAGGCTTTCCCGACCCTTGGCGTCGGCCGCGGCGGCCGCTCCGAGACAGGCTGCGAGCGCGAGCGTGGAGACTGGCAGTGAACGCATGGAACCGATCCTCTTCTTATCGCCGCGGATCCGCGCCTGACGTCAGGGACGCGAGATTTGGGTCCGCTATGGCCTGAAGAGGTAAAATTACCGTTAGGAACAATGGCCTTTAGAGGCGCGTCCCGGAATGGGACTGGTGCCGGACGAGAGTTAATTCCCTTGTCCGTCACCCCGGATTTGATCCGGGGTCCACCTTTCTTGTCAGCCGCTTGGAAGGAAGAAGGTGGATGCCGGATCAAGTCCGGCATGACCCAGTCACCCCACCACCATCTCCCGCGGCGGCGGATGCCCGAGGAACGCCTCCGGGCTCGCCGACCTTCCGTAGGCGCCGGCGAGGAAGACGGCGACGAGGTCGCCGACCTCGGCCCGGGGGATCATGACGTCGTCGGCGAGCCGGTCGAGCGGCGTGCACAGGCAGCCGACGATGCTCGCCTCCTCCTCCGCCTCCGCTCCGAAGCGCGAGGCGATCGCGACCGGATAGTTGCGCCGGACGACCTGACCGAAATTGCCCGAGGCGGCGAGCTGGTGGTGCATTCCGCCGTCGGTGACGAGGAAGGTCTTGCCGTGGCTCCGCTTGCGGTCGACGATCCGGGTCAGATAGACCCCCGCTTCCCCCACCAGCCAGCGGCCGAGCTCGATCGCGAAGCCGGTCTCGGCGAGGATGGCGGGGCGGGCCGCCAGGGTCTCGGCCAGGGCCGCCCCGACCGCCTCGACGTCGAGCGGCGCCTCGGTGGCGAAATAGGGGATCCCGAAGCCGCCGCCGAGATTGACGAGCGGCGGGGCCATTCCCGCCGCCTCGGCCAGCTCGGCTGCAAGCGCGACCGTCGACCGCTGCGCTTCGATGAGCGATTGTGGCGACAAGGCCTGAGAACCTGCAAAGATATGCAATCCTCGCCACATTCCTCCATCTTCGACCACCTTGCGGATCAGGGCCGGAACCCTCGCCGAATCGACCCCGAACGGCTTGGCGCCGCCGCCCATGCGCATGCCCGAGCCCTTGATCTCGAAGTCGGGATTGACCCTCACCGCGAGCCTCGGCCGGCGCCCCTGGCCGCGCCCGATCGCCAGCGCGCGTTCCGCCTCGCCTTCCGATTCGAGGTTGAGCGTGACCCCGGCGGCGATCGCCGCGGCGATCTCGTCGTCGCGCTTGCCGGGGCCGGCGAAGGAGATGTCCGAAGCGCCGGTCCCGCTCGCCAGCGCCGCCTCCATCTCTCCGGCCGAGGCCACGTCCAGCCCGTCGACGAGCTTGGCAACATTTCTCAGTAATGGCTCATAAGTATTTGCTTTTATGGCATAGTGCAGATTGACGCCGGGAAAGTGACGCCGGAAAAGTTCGACTTGCGCGGCAACTTTGCCGACATGATAGACGAACAAGGGCGTATCCCCCGCCTCCTCGACGAGCGAGTCGGCCCGGCGGCCGCCGATCAGGAGCATGCCGTCCTCGGCGGTGAAGCCTTCCGGAATCGCCCCCATGGGCTTGCTCATCGCATCAGCTCGCTCTTGATGATCTCGCGGTCGAGCTTGCCGTTGGGAGAGCGCGGCAGCTCGTCGCGCCAGACGATATGCGACGGCTGCATAAAATTCGGTAACTCGCGCCGAAGATAATTGCGCAGCGCCTCGTCCGGCCCCTCCCCCCTCACCACCAAAGCGATCGCCTCGCCCAACCGGTCGTCCGGGACGCCCAGCGCCACCGCCTCGGCTACAACCCCGCTCGCCACCGCGGCTTCCTCGACCTCGGTCGGGCTGACCCGGTTGCCGCTCGTCTTGATCATCGAATCCTCGCGGCCGACGAAATAGAGCAGCCCCTGCTCGTCCCGACGGACCCGGTCGCCCGACCAGACCGCGATTCCGCCATAGCGCGAACCCTCCGGCGCCGGCTTGAAGCGCTGCGCCGTCCGCTCCGGATCGTTCCAATAGCCCTTGGCCACCAGCGGACCGGCGTGAACCAGCTCCCCGTCCTCGCCCGGCCCGCAGAGGGTGCCGTCCGGCTTTGACGTCATGACTTCGGCGAAGGGAATGGCGCTTCCGATCGAATCCGGATGATCGTCGAGGAGGGCCGGATCGAGGAAGGTCGAGCGGAACGCCTCGGTCAGGCCGTACATCAGATAGAGCTCGGCGGCCGGGAACAGCTCGCGCAGCCGGCGGACGATCGACACCGGAAGCCGGCCGCCGCTGTTGGTGAGCCGCCGAAGCGACAGCGCCGCAGCCGCCGGCCAGGGCGCCTCGACCAGCTGGACCCACAGCGGCGGCACCCCCGCCAGGGTGGTGATGCCCTGGGCCTCGACCGCCCTGATGACGTCCCGCGCGGCGAGATAGTCCAGCGGCACCACGCAAGCCCCCGCCGCCCAGGTCGAGAACAGCTGGTTCTGGCCGTAGTCGAAGCTGAGCGGAAGCACCCCGAGCACGCGGTCCTTCGGCTCCAGGCGGAGATAATGAGCGACGCTGACGGCGCCGAGCCACATATTGGCGTGGCTGAGCATCACCCCCTTGGGCCGGCCGGTCGAGCCGGAGGTATAGAGCAAGGCCGCGAGGTCGTCGGGATCGCCTTTCGACGGCGGAAGGCGGCCGCCGCCGGCGAGCATCGCGGCCCCTTCCTCCTCCTCCGCCGCCGCGCAGCCGGCGGGCCGGTCCCCCTCCGCCAGGGTCCCCAGCCGCGCCTTGCCGGTGATGAGCAGCCTGGCGCCGCTGTCGGCGAGGATGTGGCCGACCTGGGCCCGCTTCAGCAAAGGATTGATCGGCACGTGGACGAGCCCGGCGCGCGCGCAGGCCAGCGGCAGAAGGCTCGTCATCCGGGTCTTGGGTAACCAGCTTGCGACCCGGTCGCCTTGCGCGAAGCCGCGCACATCGAGCGAAGCCGCAAGTGTCGCCACCGCCGCCTCGAGGCCGGCATAATCGAGCAGCCCTTCCCTGGTGAGCAGGGCCGGAGCGGCCGGATCGCCGATGGAAGCGAGGTGGTCGAGCGGACGGGGTGTCGGATGGGGGGCTTGCACCGTGGCTCCTGTGTGCGCCACAGCAGGCACGCTGGGCTTGGAGCCGGGGGATAGCGCGTTGGGCTTCGAGGTGGAACTGTTCGATAGCCTCGATACGGTCGCGGCCGATGCCGACGGCGCCCTCGACCATATTCCCTCGTTGTTCGACCGTCTCGGCTGGTTCCGGCTGGTCGCGGCTCATTGTCCCCCGCCGGGGCGCCTTCTCGTCGCGCGCGCTCGGAGCGACGAAGGGGCGGCCGCCTGGCTGTTCCTCGCGGAGCAAGGCGGCCGAGGCGAAGCCCTGCGCAGTTGGTACAGCCTGCGCTTCGGGCTGATCGGCGACCAGGAAGGCGCCGAGCCGATCGCAAGGGCGTTGCGCAAGCGCCTGCACCGCCTCGAAATCTTCCCCCTGGAAGATCCTGGCGCACTAGCCCAGGCCTTCCGCCGCTCGGGCTGGGCGACCTTCCTGAGCCCGGCCACCGCCTCCTGGCGGATCTCCACGCAGGGACAGGATTTCGAGGCCTATTGGGCGGCCCGGCCCTCGAAGCTGCGCAACACCGCCCAGCGCAAGGCCAAGGCGGCGGGGCTCGACATCGAGATCCGCCGCGCCTTCGATCCCGACTCCTGGGCCGCCTATGAGGAGGTCTACGCCGCCAGCTGGAAGCCCGGGGAAGGATCGCCGGCCTTCCTTCGCGCTTTGGCCGAGCAGGAAGGCGAAGCGGGCCGGCTTCGGCTCGGAGTGGCCCGCAAGGAGGGGCGTCCGCTGGCCGCCCAGCTGTGGACGGTCGAGGACGGCGGCGCCTGGATCCACAAGCTCGCCTATCGCGAGGATTCCAAGGCGCTGTCGCCCGGGACGGTGCTCAGCATGGCCATGTTCCGGGCCGCGCTCGACGAGGATCGGGTCTCGCGCATCGACTACGGGACCGGCG
>DASQJV010000288.1:0-12163 GCA_035630855.1 Allosphingosinicella sp.
GTGCGGGTCGTGATCGGTAGGATGGCAAACATAGCGGACAATTTGGGCATTGGCCTTAGTCCGGCTGCGTCATGTCCACCACTTCTGCATCTCGTTCGCATTCCAGCCTTTGTCCCGCAGATCTAGGTGAACAACTGATCCTCAGCACTCTTCATCCCCGCACCACATGCGGCCCCTCGCTTGGAAAATCAGGGGGGAGGAAGCGACACCATTACCGGCTATAGCCTTTCCATGACCGACGACCTCATCCTCCAGACCCTCCATCCCGCCACCCACGATCTCGGCGGGTTCAAGGTGCATCGGACGCTTCCGCACCGCGAGCGCACCACCGTCGGGCCGTTCATCTTCTTCGACCAGATGGGGCCGGCCCGGCTTCCGCCGGGCGGCGGGATCGACGTCAGGCCGCACCCGCACATCAACCTCGCCACCGTCACCTACCTGTTCGCCGGAGCGATCGACCATCGCGATTCGCTGGGCACCTTCGCGACCATCGAGCCCGGGGCGGTCAATTTGATGACGGCAGGCCGCGGGATCGCCCATTCGGAGCGCTCGCCGGCCGGCCTCCGCCCGGACGGCCCGGAGCTGAGCGGGATCCAGACCTGGATCGCGCTGCCCAAAGCGAAGGAGGAGATCGATCCCGCCTTCGAGCATGTCGCCCGTGACCAACTGCCCGTCGTCGAAGGCGGCGGCGCCAGCGCGCGGGTGGTGATGGGCTCGCTGTGGGGCGCCTCCTCGCCGGTCACCTGCCACAGCGAGACGGTCTACGCCGACATCATGCTGGCGGCGGGAGGCGCGATGCCGGTCGACCCCGAGGCGGACGAGCGCGCGGTCTATGTCGCGGAGGGCGAGGCCAGCCTCGACGGGCTGCCGCTCGAGCGAAGCGTCCTCTACGTCCTCGCCCCCGGCGTTGCGGCGACCTTGCGCTCGCAGACCGGCGCCCATGTCATGCTGTGCGGCGGCGCCCCGCTCGACGGCCCGCGCCACGTCTGGTGGAACTTCGTCTCGTCGAGCCGGGAGAGGATCAACCAGGCCAAGGAGGACTGGGCCGCCGGGAAGTTCGTCCTGCCCCCGGACGACCGCGCCGAGTTCATCCCGCTTCCGACCGTCCCGCCCAAGACGGTGAGCTATCCGTGACAGCCCTCCCCATCGAGGGGAGGCGGCTAATGGAGCGAACATGACCGAACCGACTTATCAGCGCGTCCCCCTTTCCACCGGAGTCGCCCTCAACGTGGCCTCCGCCGGGCCGGAGGACGGCGAGCCGATCCTGTTCCTCCACGGCTTCCCGGAATCGCACCGCACCTGGCGGCACCAGCTCGACGGCCTGTCCGACCAATATCGGGTCCACGCCCCGGACCAGCGCGGCTTCGCCGCGTCGGACAAGCCCGAAGGGGTCGAGAATTACGAGACGGACAGGATCGTCGCCGACGTGATGGCGCTCGCCGACGCGCTCGGCCTCGACCAATTCACCCTCGCCGGGCACGACTGGGGCGGGGCGGTGGCATGGACCGCGGCGCTCACCCATCCGCACCGCGTGAAGCGGCTGATCGTCGTCAACGCGCCGCATCCTTTGGTCTTCCAGAAGAGCCTGATCGAGGACGAGGCCCAGCGCGAAGCCTCGCAATATATCAGCTTCTTCCGCTCGCCGGCCGCCGAGTCGGCGATCACCGGCATGGGGCTGGAGACTTTCCTCGACCGGGTGATGCTGAGCCATGCCGACGCGACCAGGCTGCCGGCGGAGGAAAGGCGGCATTATCTCGACGACTGGTCGCAGCCCGGAGTCCTCACCGCCATGCTCAACTGGTACCGGGCCTCGAAGATGGTCGTCCCGGCGCCCGGCGAGGAGGCCACGGCGCCCTTGTGGACACACGCACCCTTCCCGAAGCTGAAGATGCCGACCCTCGTCGTCTGGGGCCTCAAGGACACCGCCCTGCTCCCCGTCCAGCTCGACGGGCTTCACGAGCTGATCGAGGACCTTCGGCTGGTGACCTCTCCCACTGCGAGCCATTTCATCACCTGGGAGGAGCCGGAGACGGTGACGGGCGCGATAAGGGAATTCATGAGGGAGACGACCGCCTAATTCCTCCCCCAGCTTGCTGGGGGAGGGGGACCAGGCGAAGCCTGGTGGAGGGGTAATTCTGAGCCGGGGTTACCCCTCCACCACGACGCTTCGCGTCGCGGTCCCCCTCCCCGAGCAAGCTCGGGGAGGAGTTTGCTCCTCATTGCCCCTCCCCCCTCCCCTTGCTACAGGCCCGCGCCATGCAGACGGACCGCTTCACGCCCGAGATCAGCTACGTCGCCACCCCCCGGGTCGCCTGCGACGGAGCGAGCGAGACCCATCCGGCGCTGGGCCATCCGCGCGTCTATCTGCAGGTCGACGAGAAGGGCTATGTCGACTGCGGCTATTGCGACAAGCGCTTCGTCCTGAAGGGCGGACCCGCCGACGCGGAGGGAGCGGACTGATCGCAGCGCGAGCCCGGCGAAAGCGTTGCCATCCGCCGCGCCAGGGTCCAATCGTAAAGCCACCAATCGGGGGGCTCAGCTTGAACAGATTGACGATCGGCGCGGGCGTTGTCCTGCTGGGGCTTGCCGGCTGCGACTCCGGACCGCCCGGCAATTCCGGCGCAGAGAGCCCGGCCGCCCCGGCCAATGCGTCCGCTCCGGCGCCCGTGCCCGCGCCGGCGCCCGCGGCGGCGCCCGCGATCGTCCTCGAAGGCGCGGGCCTTCGGATTCCGGGAGCATCGCCGCCGCGCACCGTCGCCTTCGAGACGCCCAGGGCGGAAACGATAGCGGCTCTGACCAAGGCGCTCGGACGAGCGCCGAGCGAGCTTGGCGAGAATGAGGAATGCGGCGGCGGCGGCGGCATGCAGTTCGCCGAATGGAAGGACGATCTCACCGCCTGGTTCCTGGACGGCCAGTTCGCGGGCTGGGATTCCGAGGGCAGGCTGAGGACCATCGAGGGCGTCGGGATCGGCTCGGGCCGGGCCGAGGTCGCCGGTCTTCCGGGCTTCGAGGTGGAGGAAAGCACGCTCGGGATCGAATTCCGCGCGGGCGGGCTGAGCGGGATCCTCGAGTCCCAGGCGGCCGACGCCAAGGTCACTCATTTGTGGGGCGGCGCGACGTGCGTGTTCCGCTAGCAGCGGCGCTCGCCGCCCTCCTGCTCGTGGCTTCGGGCTGCTCTTCCGGACCGGCTCCGAAGGCCGAAGGGCCGGAGCCTCGCTCCGAGGCCGAGGCGGCGGACACCGCCGCCAGAGCGCCCGCACCCGTTCCCGCCGCCACGCCCGCGCCACCGGCGGTCGCGGCGCCTGCTAAGGGCGTCCGCCGCTGCGGCTGGCTCGCCAACCCGACGCCGGCCAATTGGTGGCTGACCGATTCCCAGGGCCAGTGGATCCTTGGGACCCAGGGCGCGGACCAGGCGCAGGGGATGGACGAGATGCCGGACATGAGCACGGCCGGCTGGGTCGAGACCAACGGACATTATGGCTATGGCTGCGCCTGCATGACGGTCACCTCGGACTCCGAGGGGCGGGTGACCCGGATCGCCGACGCCGAGCCCAGGCCGCTCAGGCAATGCCGGGCGGACAGGAAGCTGCCGAAGCCGGAGTGACGACAGGGGGGGTGACATGGGATTGTTCGACTGGCTGACCGGCAACAAGCCCGCCCCCTCGGGTGTCAAGCGGCAGTCCGAGGCGAAGCTCAGGGCGGCGCTGATGGCCGTCAATCGCAAGACCGCGCCGTTCAAGGTCCGCAGCGGCAAGGCGGAGAAGGTCGATCTCGTCGCCGAATGGAAGATCGTCGACGCCCAATGGTCGGGAATCTTCGCCGAGGCCGGCATCAAGCGCGTGTTCACCGTCCTCATGAAGTTCGACGAAGCCAAAGGCGAGGTCCGGGCCGTCGACCGCGAATATGAGGTGGAATGGGAGGCCGGCGTGCCGACGCTCTGGCTTAAGGGCTCGAAATTCCACGGCCGCAAGTGGGAGAAGAGCTTCGAGACGGTCTACGCGTTCCGCGAGGACGGCTCGTTCGGCAAGATCTACGATTATCGCTTCGACACGAGCGAGATCCACAAGCCCCTGATCGCCGCCGCCCACAAGGCGGGCTGGGGCTGGCGAAGCGTGGCGTTCGGGAAGCTTTGAGAGGATTGATCCCCGGCGAAGGCCGGGGCCCAGCGCGGATTCAGAACTGGGCCCCGGCCTTCGCCGGGGAACAGATGACGGGAGCCCCCCGCCCCCCTATATCCCGTCAATGACCTACACCGATCCCCGCCGCTTCCTCTACCGCAGCGACGCCCTCACCCCTGACAGCGCGCTCAGCCTCACCGCCGATGCGCTGAGGGCGTGCGACGACGGCGAGCTCTATCTCCAATATACCGTCTCCGAATCCTTCGGCTTCGACGACGGGCGGCTGAAGACGGCCGATTTCGACACCCAGGCGGGGTTCGGCCTTCGCGGGGTCTCCGGCGAGACCACCGCCTTCGCCCACGCCAACGAGCTTTCCGAGGCCGCCATCCGCAGGGCCGGCGAGACGATGGCGGTGCTCGATCCCGCCAGGGGCCCGCGCCCGGCGCCGCCGCGCCGGACCAACGCCACCCTCTACACCGATTCCGATCCGCTCAGCCTGATCCCGTTCGCCCGCAAGGTCGAGCTGTGCCAGCAGATCGACGCCGCCGCCCGGGCCCGCGATCCGCGAGTCGTCCAGGTCTCGGTGTCGCTGGCCGGATCCTGGTCGGTGATCGAGATCGTCCGCCCCGACGGCTTCGTCGCCCACGACGTCAGGCCGCAGGTCCGATTGAACGTCCAGATCGTCGTCGAGCAGAACGGCCGGCGCGAGAGCGGCTATCACGGCCAGGGCGGCCGCTATCTCTACGACCGCCTGTTCGAGCCGGCGGCCTGGAACCGGGGGATCGACATGGCCCTGGCCCAGGCGCTGGTGAACCTCGAATCGGTCGCTGCTCCGGCCGGCGAGATGACCGTCGTGCTCGGCCCCGGCTGGCCCGGAGTGCTCCTCCACGAGGCGATCGGCCACGGCCTCGAGGGCGACTTCAACCGCAAGGGCACCTCGGCTTTCTCCGGGCGGATCGGCGAGCGGGTCGCCGCCCCGGGGGTCACCGTCGTCGACGACGGCTCGATCGCCGACCGCCGGGGCTCGCTTTCGATCGACGACGAAGGCACTCCGACGAGGTGCACCACGCTGATCGAGGACGGGATCCTCAAGGGCTATATCCACGACCGGCTGAACGCCCGGCTGATGGGCGCCGAGCCGACCGGCAACGGCCGCCGCCAGAGCTTCGCCTACGCGCCGATGCCGCGGATGACCAACACCTTCATGCTCGGCGGCAAGGAGGATCCGGGCGAGATCCTCGCCCGGGCCGAGGGCGGGATCTACGCAAAGAGCTTCGGCGGCGGCCAGGTCGACATCACCAGCGGCAAGTTCGTCTTCTCCTGCACCGAGGCCTATCGGATCGAGAAGGGCCGGCTCGGGCCTCCGATCAAGGGGGCGACCCTGATCGGCGACGGCCCGACCGTGCTGACCAGGGTCGCCGCCATCGGCAACGACATGGCGCTCGACGAGGGAGTCGGGGTCTGCGGCAAAGGCGGTCAGTCGGTCCCCGCCGGAGTCGGCCAGCCGACCCTTCTGGTCGACGGCCTCACGGTCGGAGGGACGGCCGCCTGATGGCCTGGCAGGACGACGTCCTCGGCTATTGGTTCGGCCTGTCGAAGGCGCAATGGTGGAAGGCCGACCCGGCGCTCGACGCCGATATTCGCGAGCGCTTCCTCGGCCTCTGGGAAGCTGAGCGGGAGAATGTCCCCGAGGCCTTCCTGGGCTCCGCGCGCGACGCGGTCGCGGCGGTGATCCTGTTCGACCAGTTCCCGCGCAACATGCTCCGCGGCCATGCCGACCAATTCTCGACCGATCCGCTCGCCCTCGCCATCGCCAGGGGCGCGGTCGACCGCGGTCTCGACGGGTCGATGAGCCCGGCCGAGCGGGGCTTCCTCTACATGCCCTTCCAGCACAGCGAGGATATCGGCGACCAGCGCCGCTCGGTCGCCTTGTTCACCGCGCTCGGCGACGATCACCAGCTCGGCTATGCCCTCAAGCATCGCGACGTGATCGAGCGCTTCGGCCGATTCCCGCACCGCAATGCGATCCTCGGCCGGCCGCCTCGGCCCGCCGAGATCGGGGCCGGCGACGTGGTGCCCTGGTAATGGCCCTGGTCGAGGTCGGGAAATATTACGACAGCCTCGCCGCCGGAGCCGCCCAGTCGCGCCTCTCCGACGCGGGCGTGGACAGCTTCATCTTCGACATGGGCATGACCCTGCAGGGCGTCGGCTTCGCCGTCCCGGTCCGGCTGATGGTGGACGAGGACGATCTGGCCGAAGCGGAGCGGCTGCTGGCGGAAGGGCCTTGACTTCAAGGTGTCGTAAGCGGCTAATACACTGATGACCGACGCTTCTAAACGTCATCCCGGACTTGATCCGGGATCCATGAACACCGCAGCGGGAAACCTCGCTCCGACCGCGTCCATGGATCCCGGCCTTCGCCGGGATGACGCGAATTCGCCCGTCCTCGAGCTTGTCGGCCTCAGCAAGACCTACGGACGCCGCGGCGGCGGGGTGCGGGCGGTCCGCGACGTCAGCCTCTCGGTCGGAGCCGGCGAGGTCTACGGCTTCCTCGGCCCGAACGGCGCCGGCAAGTCGACAACGATCCGGATGCTGATCGGCCTCATCGCTCCGACCGCCGGCGAGGCCCGGCTGTTCGGCGAGGATTTGCGCAGACATCCGGCCGTCCTCAGGCGGGTCGGATCGCTGGTCGACGGCGGCAATTTCTACCCCTTCCTCTCCGGCCGCCGCAACCTCGAGGTGCTGGCCAGGACTCAGGGCAACGGGGCCGAGCGGATCGACGGCCTGCTCGACCAGGTCGGCCTCGCGAAGGACGGCCGGCGCAAGGTCAAAGGCTATTCGACCGGGATGCGCCAGCGCCTCGGAGTCGCCGCGGCGCTGCTCGGCGATCCCGACCTCGTCATCCTCGACGAGCCGGTCAACGGCCTCGACGCCGCTGGAATCCAGGAGATGCGCGCTCTCATCCGGAGCCTCGCGGTCGACCGCGGCAAGACCGTCTTCCTCTCGAGCCACCTGCTCCACGAGGTCCAGCAGGTCTGCGACCGGGTCGCGATCATCTCGAAGGGCGAGATCGTCCGCGAATCGACCATCGCCGACCTTCTCCGCCAGGACGACGGCCTTCGTCTCGAGGCCGTCCCGGTCGAGACCGCGGCCGCGGCGCTCGAGTCGCGCTGGGCGGTCGAACGCGACGGCGATTCGCTGATCGTGCGGGCGACCCGGGCCGAGGCGCCCGAAGTGGTCAGGCGCCTCGTCGGAGCGGGCGCCGACCTCTTCCGGCTGGCGCCCGAGCAGCGCAACCTCGAGGAGGTCTTCCTCTCGATCACCCAGGCGGAATCGGACGATGCTTGAGGCCCTGTCCGCCGAAGCGCTGAAGATGCGCACCCACAAGGCGACCTGGTTCCTCGTCTGGCTGTTCCCGATCGCCTTCACAATCATCATGCTGCTGATCATCGGCGCCGGAATGATGGGCTTCGAAGCCCCCGACCGTCCGAATGCCGCCGACTGGATCGAGAACACGACGCTGATCTGGTTCGTCCCGAACAACGCCATCGGCCGCTATCTCATCTGCGCCTTCGTCGCCGTCCTCTTTGCCGGCGAATATGGCTGGAACACCTGGAAGCTGGTCGTCCCGCACCGGCGGCGGGCCTCGCTCATCGCCGCCAAATATGCGCTGACAATCATCCTGCTCGCGATCAGCTTCACCCTGACCGCGCTGCTCCTCACCGGCCTCAACCTCGCCGACGACGCGCTCACCGGCGACGCGGTCCCCGCCGGCCTCGGCGCAGCACTGCTCTGGGACTCGCACAGCAAGGCGGCCCTCGCCGCGCTCGCGCCGGTGCTGATCTCGATCGCTTATGCAAGCCTCGCCGCCGTTCTGACCCGGTCGACCATCGCCGCGCTCGTCATCGCCATCGTCGCGACGACGATCGAGCAGGTCATCCTCGGCTTCGGCCCCATGCTCTACGCCAAGTTCCCGTCGATCGTCTGGCCGCTCTACCACGCGCTTCCGGGCCACCACATCTCGAACCTCGCCGAGTTCATCCGCGAGGGTTCGGCGCTGAAACGGGAGTTCCCGGGCGGCCTGGTCGTCGATCTCGGCTGGCCGACCTCGCTGGCGATCCTCGCCGCCTGGATCGCGGCCCTGTGGGGAGCGACCTTCGCCGTCTTCAATCGCCAGGACATCAATTAGCGGAAAATCCTCCCCTGCATTTGCAGGGGAGGGGGACCGCCCGAAGGGTGGTGGAGGGGCCTTGCTGAGTTAGAAGAACCCCTCCACCGCGCTTCGCGCGGTCCCCCTCCCCGCGAAATCGCGGGGAGGATTTAAGGATCTACAGCCAGGCCCTGATTGGCCCCAGATCGTAACCGGCCGCTGCGGCGGCAGCGACGCTCTGCTCGGCCGGCACGCCCCGCGCGGCCCGGGCCAGCGCCCAGAGGAAGGTCGAGCGCGTCCCCGAGCGGCAGAAGGCGAGCACCGGACCCTGCTCCAGCGCCCGCGCCATCGCCTCGACCTGCTCGGCGGGGAATCCCCCGGCGATCGGAATGTGGTGGTAATCCAGCCCGGCGGCACGGGCCGCCGCCTCGATCTGAGCGGAAGAAGGCTGTCCGGCCTCCTCGCCGTCGGGGCGGTTGTTGACGATCAGCCGGATGCCCCGGGCGGCGGCTTCGTCGACGTCGGCGACGGCGAGCTGACGGGTGAAGACGAAGGTGGTCGGATCGAGACGGCGCATCATAACCCCTTTACGTCACGAAAAACCCCGAACCACTTCGACGAACGCCTCTCCATAGCGTTCCAGCTTTGCCTGCCCGACCCCCGACACCCGCGACAGGGCATGGAGGGTCTCCGGCTTCAGCTCGGCCATCTCGCGCAGGGTGCTGTCGTGGAAGATGACGTAGGGCGGCACCCCGGCCTCCTTGGCGAGGTCGCGGCGGCGGGCGCGGAGCGCCTCGAACAGGGGATCGTGCGGGAAGTCGGTCCGGGTCCGGTCGCGGCGCTTGCGGGCGGCCCGTGCCGGCGGAAGCACCAGCTCGAGCCTCTCCTCGCCGCGCAGGATCGGCTTGGCGGCGGGGCCGAAGCTGAGACCCCCGTAAGGGTCGGCCCGGAAGGCGTCGCGGGCGAGAAGCGCCCGGGCGACCGGCTTCATCAGCGCCAGCTCCTCCTCGCCGGCGATCCCGAACACCGAGACCCGGTCGTGGCCGAAGCTCCTCACCTTCTCGGTATCGCGCCCGGCCAGCACGTCGGTCAAATGCCCGAGCCCGAAGCGCATCTCGGTCCGGAAGGCGGCGGAGAGCAATTTCCTCGCCGGCTCGGTCGCGTCGACGGTGACCGGCGGCGCCAGGCAATTGTCGCAATTGCCGCAGCGCTCCGGCGGATCCTCGCCGAAATGGCGGAGCAGCAGCGCGCGCCGGCAGCCGGCCGTCTCGACCATTGCCGCCAGGGCGTTCAAGCGCTGGCGCTCGCCCGGCCGGCGCGCTTCCGGAACCTCCGTCTCGAGCCGCTGGCGGGCGCGGGCGAAATCCTCGGCGCCCCAGAACAGCCAGGCCTCGGCGGGGTCGCCGTCGCGGCCGGCCCGGCCGGTCTCCTGGTAGAAGGCCTCGATCGACTTGGGCAGGCCGGCATGGGCGACGAAGCGGACGTCGGGCTTGTCGATCCCCATCCCGAAGGCGATGGTAGCGACCATCACCATGTCCTCGGACGAGACGAAGGCCCGCTGGTTCGCGGCGCGCACCCGGGGATCGAGCCCGGCATGGTAGGGCAGCACCTTGCGGCCGCCCTCGGCGAGCTGGACGGCGAGCTTCTCGGTCTTGTCGCGGCTGGTGGCGTAGACGATCCCCGGTCCCGGCTGCTCGGCGAGCAGCGCCTTGAGCTGCGTCCCGACCCCGTCGCGCGGCCGGACGTGGTAGCGGATGTTGGGGCGGTCGAAGCCGGCGACGATCAGCCCGTCCTCGGGGATTCCGAGCTGGATGAGGATGTCGGCCCGGGTCTGGCGGTCGGCGGTGGCGGTGAGCGCGAGGCGAGGAACGCCGGGGAAGGCGTCGAGCAGCGGCTTGAGCAGACGGTAGTCCGGCCGGAAATCATGGCCCCATTCGGAGACGCAATGCGCCTCGTCGACGGCGATCAGCGACAGCGGAGTCCGCTCGGCCAGCTCGCGAAAGCCGGCGGTGCTGGCGCGCTCGGGCGCGACGTAGAGCAGGTCGAGCTCGCCCCTTTTCAGCCGCCCCAAGGTCTCCTGACGATCCTCGTCGGCCGAGGTCAGGGAAGCGGCGCGGATCCCGAAGCTCGACGCCGAGCGGATCTGGTCGTGCATCAGCGCGATCAGCGGCGAGACGACCAGCGCAGTGCCTTCGCGGGCCAGCGCAGGCACTTGGTAGCAGAGCGACTTGCCCGAGCCGGTCGGCATCACCGCGAGCGTGTGCGCGCCCGCCATGACGCGGCCGATCACCTGCTCCTGGACTCCGCGGAAGGCGGGAAAGCCGAAGGTCTCGTGGAGGATGGCGAGGGGGGTCACGGCGTGCTGCTAGCGGAAGGGCCGAGGTCCTGTCGAGGGCGGCGGGGATGGGCGTAGAACATTGGATATCCGGTTATTTTCGTCCCTCCACCGTCATGGACACGGGCGCCGGTGGGCCTTCTCCGCCGCCGGCGTCCATGGATTCCGGC
This sequence comes from Allosphingosinicella sp., assembly GCA_035630855.1. GTDB lineage: Bacteria > Pseudomonadota > Alphaproteobacteria > Sphingomonadales > Sphingomonadaceae > Allosphingosinicella. Next base: position 10,774 of record DASQJV010000288.1, read on the forward strand.
TTTCGCCGGAATGACGAACGGCGACAACGGCGCGCCTCCCCTCTCCTTATTCCGCCGCCTCGGCTTTCTCCTCAGCCTCGGCCTGCTGCCGCGCCCACATGTCGGCGTAGAGGCCGTTCTTCCGAAGCAGCTGCGCGTGGGTTCCCCGCTCCGCGACCCGGCCCTGGTCGAGGACGACGATCTGGTCGGCGTCGACGACGGTCGACAGCCGGTGGGCGATGACGATCGAGGTCCGGCGGTCGGTGACGCTCTGCAGGGTCTCCTGGATCGCCGCCTCGGTCCGGCTGTCGAGCGCGCTCGTCGCTTCGTCGAGGATCAGGATCGGCGGGTCCTTGAGGAGGGTCCGGGCGATGGCGACGCGCTGCTTCTCGCCGCCCGACAGCTTCAATCCGCGCTCGCCGACCTGGCTGTCGTAGCCGTCGGGGAGGCTCAGGATGAAATCGTGGATCGACGCGCCCCGAGCCGCCGCCTCGATCTCCTCCTGGGTCGCGCCGTCGCGGCCGTAGCCGATGTTGTAGCCGATCGTGTCGTTGAACAGCACCGTGTCCTGGGGGACGATCCCGATCGCGGCCCGAAGGCTCGCCTGGGTGACCTTGCAAATGTCCTGGCCGTCGATCGTGATCCGCCCGCCGGTCGGCTCGTAGAATCGGAAGAGGAGGCGCGACAGGGTCGATTTGCCGGCGCCCGAGGGCCCGACCACCGCGGTCGCCGTCCCGGGCTCCACATCTATGTCGATTCCATGCAATATCTGGCGATTCCCGTCATATCCGAAACGGACATCCTCGAACCGGACGCGGCCCTGCGACAGCTTCAGCTCGGGCGCGCCCTCGACGTCCCGGACCTCGGCCGGGGTGTCGACCAGGGCGAACATCGCCTCCATGTCGATCAGGCCCTGTCGGATCGTCCGGTAGACCCAGCCGAGCATGTCCAATGGCCGGAAGAGCTGGGCGAGCAGGGTGTTGACGAGGACGACGTCGCCGGTGGTGAACTGGCCCCGGCTCCAGCCCCACACGGTATAGCCCATCGCCCCCGCCATCATCAGGTTGGTGATGAAGGACTGGCCGATGTTGAGCCAGGCGAGCGAGGTCTCGTTCTTGACCGAAGCGTCGGCGAAGGCGCGCATGGCGCGGCCGTAGCGCTGGGATTCGCGCGCTTCGGCGCCGAAATATTTGACGGTCTCGTAGTTGAGCAGCGAATCGACGGCGCGGCCGATCGCCTGGTTGTCGACCTCGTTCATCCGCCTCTGCAAATGGGTCCGCCATTCGGTGATCCAGCGCGTAAAGCCGATGTAGGCGACGACCATCGCAAGGGTCGCGATCACCAGCCCGGGGCCGAACTTCACTCCGAAGATCAGGCAGATCGCGGTCAGCTCGATCAGTGTCGGGGCGAT
>DASQJV010000289.1:0-2574 GCA_035630855.1 Allosphingosinicella sp.
CTGGGACAATACCAAGGGCCTGATGGGACAAGGCCAGGATGCGATCATCGACAAGGTGAAGGCATCCGGGCTTCGCGGTCGTGGCGGCGCCGGCTTCCCGACGGGGATGAAATGGGGCTTCATGCCCAAGGAGCCCAAGCCCGGCAAACCCAACTTCCTGGTCATCAACGCCGACGAATCCGAGCCTGGCAGCTGCAAGGACCGGGAGATCATTCGCCATGATCCGCACAAGCTGATCGAAGGCGCTTTGATCGCCGGCTACGCGATGCGCGCCCGCGCCTGCTACATCTACATCCGCGGCGAGTTCATCCGCGAGGCCCAGACGCTCGAGGCCGCCGTCCGGCAGGCCTATGACGCCGGGCTTCTCGGCAAGAACGCGGCGAAATCGGGCTATGATTTCGACCTCTTCGTCCATCGCGGCGCCGGCGCCTACATTTGCGGCGAGGAAACGGCGATGCTCGAGAGCCTCGAGGGCAAGAAGGGCATGCCGCGGCTCAAGCCGCCTTTCCCCGCCGGAGCCGGGCTCTACGGCTGCCCGACCACGGTCAACAACGTCGAGTCGATCGCGGTCGTCCCGACCATCCTCCGCCGCGGAGCGGCCTGGTTCAAATCGATCGGCCGCGAGAAGAACGAGGGCACCAAGCTCTTCCAGATCTCCGGCCATGTGAACCGGCCCTGCGTCGTCGAGGACGCCATGTCGGTGCCCTTCCGCGAGCTGATCGACCGCCACGCCGGCGGGATCCGGGGCGGCTGGGACAATCTCCTCGCCGTCATCCCCGGCGGCTCGTCGGTGCCGCTGGTCCCCGCGCACGAGATCATCGACGCTCCGATGGATTTCGACGGCCTCAAGGACCTCGGCTCCGGCCTCGGCACCGCCGCGATCATCGTCATGGACAAGTCCACCGACGTGGTGAAGGCGATCAGCCGGATCTCCTATTTCTACAAGCACGAGAGCTGCGGCCAGTGCACGCCTTGCCGCGAAGGCACCGGCTGGATGTGGCGGGTGATGGAGCGGCTCGTCGAAGGCAATGCCGAGATTCACGAGATCGACACGCTCTGGGACGTCACCAAGCAGGTCGAGGGCCACACCATCTGCGCTTTGGGCGACGCCGCCGCCTGGCCGATTCAGGGCCTGATCCGCCACTTCAGGCCGGAGCTGGAGCGGCGGATCGTCGAGCGGCGCGGCCGGACCCTGGAGGCGGCGGAATGAGGCTCGCACTCGGACTGGCGCTGGCGATCGCCTTCGCTCTGGCCGGCGTCGCGGGGCCCGCCGCGGCGAAGCCGTCGCCGCCGGTCGCTCCCGCGCCCTCGGTCGACAATGTCTATTGGATGGTGGATTGCCTGATCGAGGCGAAGGACAACGATCTCCCGAAGGTGCTTTCGACCGTTCCCGGGGCCAAAGGGTCCGCCACGCCGTGGGTGCTGGCGGCGATCGGAGAATGCCTTGTCGCGGAACATCCCATTCCCGCGGCCGGCTTCTACCCGCGCGGCGCCGTCGCGGAGCGGTTCCTCTATCGCGACTTTCCAGCGGCCGGGGCTTCCCCGAGCCGGCGGCCCGCGGCGGTCTTTGCTCCCGTCAGCGCCAAGTATCTGGCCGGGGCGGAGCCCTATTCGGTGACGTCCCTGGTGATGCTCGACGCGGCCTCCTGCCTCGTCCGGGCCCAGCCCGAGCGGACCTACGGCTTCTTTCGGCTCGAGCGCGACAGCGCCGAGGAGCGGGCCGAGATGTTGGCGATGGCGCCGGCCTTGTCGCAATGCCTGACCGAGGGTCCGCCGTTCAAGCTCACTCCCGCCATCTTCCGCGCCTTCCTCGCCGAGGCGGCCTATCGGGTCGCCGCCGGCCAGCCCAGGGTGTTCGAGGATCCGTCGAGCTGATGGCCATGACGCAAACCTTCCGGCCGCTTCGGCTGATCCTCGGGATGGCCATCGCCGTCCAGCTTGCGGCCGCGCCCGCGTCGGCGCAGCGGACGGGCTCGCGGATCGGCCGCAACGCCGAGGTCGGCAGCGCCGAGGATGCGGCCGCCTTGACCGCCATCGTCGCCGATTGCATCGCCGAGCGCCGCAAGGATTTCGTCCGGCGCTGGTTCGCCAAGCTGCCCGGGACGCAGGCCGAGCTCGCTTTCATCCGCAAGGAAGAGGGCGACCTCGCGATCTGCATGGACAATAAGGAGGTGATCGCCGACGGCCGGGTGCTGAACCTGACGCCGCGCTCGCTTCGTCTCCCGACCGCGCGCGCGATAATCGCCAGGATGGTCGAGTCCGCGCCGGCGCAGAGCCCGGTGCCGCCGGACGGCGATCCCTGGTTCCTGCCGTTGCTCGCCGGGCTTCCCGCCGACACCGAGGTGGACCGGCCGGCGCTGGCCTTCCAGGACTTCGGACACTGCGTCGCGACCCGCTCCTGGCGAGCCAGCCTCGCTCTGCTCGCCTCCAGCCCCGGTTCCGCCGATCAGGCGGGCGCGGTTCGCCGGTTGACTCCGGCGCTCGGGCCCTGCCTGACGGACGACGTCAAGATCACGATCACCCCGGCCAATCTTCGCGATATCCTGGCCGAGCCTGTCTATCACATCCTCACGG
>DASQJV010000290.1:0-6422 GCA_035630855.1 Allosphingosinicella sp.
AGAGGTCCGACACCTCCTCGACGACGCAGAGCAGCCGGTCGTCGCGGCGCGGATCGGCGCAGACGCTGCACGGATCGGTCGTGTCGACGTTGCCGCAGGCCGAGCAGACCGACAGATTCTCGTTCACCCGCTCCAGCGCCCGGAGCAGCGGGGTCAAAGCGGCGTCGCGCTTCTTCATCAGGTGAAGCACCGCCCGCCGCGCCGAGCGCGGCCCGAGCCCGGGAAGGCGGGCGAGCGCCTGGGTGAGGGCGTCGATCTCGGGAGAGGCCATGGGGGGTAGGTAGGGGTTCTGCCTCCCCATGCGCAAGCATGGGGAGGGGGACCACGCGAAGTGTGGTGGAGGGGTAATTGGCGAGGAGTCCGCGGTTCGAGCGCGATACGGCGAATGCCTCCGCCACCTACCCCTCCACCATGCTGCGCATGGTCCCCCTCCCCATCTGACAATGGGGAGGCTAGTGAGCCCCATGCGCATCGCCTTCATGGGGACACCCGAATTCGCCGTTCCGACGCTCGACGCCCTCGTCGCGGCCGGGCACGAGGTCGCCGCCGTCTATTGCCAGCCGCCGCGGCCGGCCGGGCGGGGCAAGGCGCTTCGTCCCTCCCCGGTCCAGCAGCGGGCCGAAGCGCTCGGGATCGAGGTCCGCACTCCGCGCTCGCTCAAGGATCCCGACGCCCAGGCCGCCTTCGCCGCCCTGAAGCTCGATGCCGCCGTCGTCGCCGCCTACGGGCTGATCCTGCCGAAGCCGATCCTCGAGGCGCCGGGCCGCGGCTGCCTCAACGTCCACGCCTCGCTGCTTCCGCGCTGGCGCGGGGCGGCGCCGATCCAGCGCGCCATCCTCGCCGGCGACCGTATGACCGGGATCACCATCATGCGGATGGACGAGGGCCTCGATACCGGGCCGATGCTGGCGGCGATGGGCACTCCGGTCGGCCGCAAGACGGCGGGCGAGCTGACCGGGGAGCTGGCCGGCCTCGGCGCCGAGTGGATGGTCGAGGTGCTGGGGCAGCTCGACCGGATCGGCCCCCGGCCGCAACCCGAGGCCGGAGCGACCTACGCCCCCAAGATCCGCAAGGAGGAAGCGCGCCTCGATTTCACCCGCCATGCCGTCGAGCTCGAGCGCCAGGTCCGGGCGTTCAACCCCACGCCCGGCGCCTGGTTCGAGCTGGCCGGGGAGCGGCTGAAGCTCCTCGCCGCCGACGCCGTCCAGGTCGAGGGGGAGCCGGGCATTGTCCTCGACGAATGGCTGACGATCAGCTGCGGCTTCGGCGGCCTGGTCCCGACCCTGGTCCAGCGCCCCGGCCGGGCGCCGATGAGCGGCGCCGAGCTGCTTCGCGGCTTCCCGGTCCCGCCCGGAACCCGGGTCGGGTGACCCGCTTCCGGCTTACCGTCGAATATGACGGCGGCCCGTTCATGGGCTGGCAGCGCCAGGCGCACGGGCCCTCGGTCCAGCAGGCGATCGAGGAAGCGGCGGAGGCGATCACCGGGGAGCCCGCCACCCTCCACGCCGCCGGACGGACCGACGCCGGAGTGCACGCTTTCGCCATGGCCGCCCATGTCGACATCGCGCGCCCGATCGCGCCCTTCCGGCTCTCGGAAGGGCTGAACGCCCGGCTCCGGCCGCTGCCGGTGGCGATCCTCGAGGCGCGACCGGTGGCGGACGACTGGCACGCCCGTTTCAGCTGCATCGGGAGGCGCTATCTCTACCGGATCGTCAACCGGCGGGCGCCGCTGGCCCTGGAGGCCGGCCGCGCCTGGCAGGTGGCGGTGCCGCTCGACGCCGCCGCGATGCATGAGGCCGCGCAGCTTCTCGTCGGACTCCACGATTTCACCACCTTCCGCTCGGCCCATTGCCAGTCCGAAAGCCCGGTCAAGACCCTCGACCGGCTCGACGTCCGCCGCGACGGCGACGTCATCCATATCGAGGCCGACGCCCGCTCCTTCCTCCACCACCAGGTCCGCTCGATGGTCGGCTGCCTGCAGCTGGTCGGACGAGGGAAATGGAGCGCGGGCGATCTGAAGGCGGCGCTGGAGGCCAGGGACCGGGCAGCGCTGGGCCTCAACGCCCCTCCGCAGGGGCTCTACTTCGTCGAGGCGGTCTATCCGTAACTCGTCATTCCCGCGGAAGCGGGAATCCATGCTGAGTCCGAATGGATTCCCGCTTTCGCGGGAATGACGATCTACCCCGCCTTCCTCACCCCTGCCCCGAAGCCGAACAGCCGCTGCAGCGACTTGTCGAGCATCAGCAGCTGCCAGAGCAGCCGGCCATGCTCCTCCCGGCCCGAACGGTGGGCGGCGGCGATCCTGGCGATGGCGGCGGAGTCGAACGCTCCGAGCTCGGCGAGGGCGGGGCTGTGGGCGATCGCCGCCGCCTCGCTTGCCAGCGGTCCGCGGAACCAGGCGCTGACCGGAGTGACGAAGCCCATCTTGGTGCGACCCAGCACCTCGTCGGGCAGATAGCGGCGGAGCGCCCGCTTCATCAGCCATTTGCCCGAGCCGCCCCGGAGCCGCATCCCGGCCGGGACCCGGGCGGCGAACTCGACGAGGCGGTGATCGAGCAGCGGCTCGCGCGCCTCGAGGCCGACCGCCATGCTGGTCCGGTCGACCTTGGTTAGGATGTCGCCGGGGAGCCAGATCTTGAGGTCGGCATATTGGGCGCGCGAGAGCGGGTCCTCCGCCGGGGCCCCGGCCATCGTCGCGCAATAGCGCTCCTCGGCCCGGTAGCCGCCCAGAAACCGTTTGAAGACAGGCTTGTAAAGGCTTGATCTTATGTGTCTTGGAGTCACGCCCACCGCCGCCGCATAGGCGTCCCCGCCATTCTGGCCGATGGCCTGGAGGGTGGTCTTGGCGCGGAGGAAGCGGGGCGCCCAGTCGAGCTTGGGGTAGAGATTGCCGACCGCTCCGAGCATCGCCCGCGCCGGGCCTGGGAGGAGCCCCCTCACCCGCTCCTCGGCGGCGAACATCCGGTAGCGGCGGTAGCCGGCGAAAGCCTCGTCGGCGCCGTCGCCGGACAGGGCGACCTTGACCGTCTCGCGGGCGAGCTCGGAGACCCGGTAGGTGGCGAGCGCCGAGGCGTCGGCGAAAGGCTCGTCGAAGGCGTCGGCGAGCGTGTCGATCAGCCCGAAATCGCCGGCCTCGACGATTCGGCTGCGGTGGCGGGTGGCGAATCGCTCCGCGACCAGGGCCGCCCATTGCGACTCGTCGTGGCCGGCCTCGCTGAAGCCGATCGAGCAGGTCTCGACCGCCGAGCGGCTCGCCTCCGCCATCAGGGCGACCACCGCCGAGCTGTCGACCCCGCCCGAAAGAAAGGCGCCGAGCGGGACGTCGGCGACCATCCGCGAGCGCACCGCCGCCTGCAGCCGCTCGACCAGCTCCTCCTCCAGCGCCCTGGCCGAGGCTCGCGAGGGGTTGGAGAAATCGACGTCCCACCACTGCACCGGCTTCGGCACCGGGCGCCCGCGCCGGACGAGGAGATAATGGCCGGCGGCGAGCTTCCCGACCCCCTCGACCATGCACGCGTCGTCGGGGACGTAGCCCAGGGCCAGATAATCGTCGATCGCGCTCCGGCTCGGCCCCCGCCGGAGCAGGGGATGGGCGAGCAGCCCCTTGAGCTCGGAGGCGAAGGCGAAGGCGTCGTCGCTCAGACTCGTCCAGTAGAGCGGCTTCACCCCGAGCCGGTCGCGGGCGAGGAAGAGGCTGTCGCGATCCTCGTCGTAGAGGGCGAAGGCGAACATGCCGTTGAAGCGCGACAGGCAGTCCGGGCCCCATTGACGCCACGCCGCCAGGATCACCTCGGTGTCGCTCTCTGTCCGGAAAAGATGGCCGAAGGCCTCGAGCTCCGCCCTCACCTCGCGGAAATTGTAGATCTCGCCATTGTAGCTGAGAGCGAGCCTGCCGTCGGCCGACAGCATCGGCTGGTCGCCGGTGGCGAGGTCGATGATCGACAGCCGCCGGTGGCCGAGCCCGACCCCGGGGGCGGTCCACACCCCGCTTCCGTCCGGACCGCGATGGGCGAGCGTGTCGGCCATCGCCCGGACCCTTTTCGGGTCCACCGGCTTGGGGCTGCTGACGTAGAAGAGGCCGGCGATCCCGCACATGGCTCAGTCCCCTGCCAGCCCGGCGGCCCGGTCGGCAAGGGGCGCGACCGGGCCGAGGTCGGACAGGAAGGAATCGATCGCCGGCCGCGGGCTCAATCCGTCCGCCGGCGCCTCGGCCGAGACCATCACCGCCACCGCCCGCTGCGGCCCGCCGAGCAGCCGGGTCTTGACCGTCTCGAGCTTCACCCGCGCCGGGCTTCCGGTGAGGATCCCGCCGACCCGGTAGAAGCTCACCACCTCGCGCACCTTGCCGTGCGAGCCGATCCGCTCCGCCTTGCCGTCCGCCGGCGCCGGCGCCTCCCCGGTCCACGACCAGGCCCCGTCCTCGTCCGAGGCGCCCTGGCCGTAGCCGACCAGCTCGCGGCCCTCGCTCTGCCGGGCGAAGACGACGATGGCGAGGTCGACCTGCCGGCCGGCGGAGTCGCGGTAGCGTCCCAGCCGGATCCGGTCGGCGCTGTCGAAATGCGGCTGCCAGTCGCCTGCCGGGGGCAGCCGGGTCCAGCCGGACACCTCGGGAAGGTCGACCTCGGGCACGGCGCGGGTCCCGGCGGCGGCGACGGCGCCCGACCACAGGGGCCCGGCGGCGGCGAGGGCGACGGCGATCGCCGCCGTCTGAAGTGCGCGGGCGGACGGCGACGGCCCGGCGCCGGCGGCCTGGAGCTCGGCCGGATCGAACCAGCGCGCGTTGGGCGCCCGGTCCATGAAGCGCCAGCCCGCCGCCGCGATCAGGGCGATCACGATGGCGAAGAACACCCAGCCGTAGACGATATGGTCGATCCCGACGGCGACCTCATTGTCGGTCCACCAGGCGATGTAGATGGTGCCGAACGCCCTCGCCCCGTTGGCCAGCACCGACACCGCGAGCGCGAAGGCGACGAACAGCAGCCGCCTCGGCCAGGAGCGGAAGCAGAGATTGGCGGCGAGCGCCCCGAGCGCCGCCATCGCGACCAGGAACCTCACCCCCGAGCAGGCCTCGGCGACCCGGAACAGCCCGCTCGGGGTCGAGATGAAGATGCCCTCGATATGGGCCGGAACCCCGGTCAGGGCGAGCAGGGCCATGCTCATCTTCGCGGTCAGGGTCTGGAACGGCCCGACCAGCTCCTCGCCGAACGGCACCAGGAAGAAAGCGTAAAAGATCGGGAAGGCGATCCCCCTCGACACCGCCTTGCCGAGCCCGGCGATCACCGTGCCCTGAAGCATCAGCACCAGCCCGAAATGGCGGAACAGGGCAATATTGCCCGCCTCGCCGAGCAGCCAGCCGAGCCCGCCGGCGGCGACCAGGGCGAGGCCGGGCGCCCAGGCCCGGGGCGCCAGCGCCCTGAGCTCGGGCAGGCGCTGCCAGACCAGCCAGAGGATAATCGGCCCGACCAGGAAGCAATGGTTGAAGGTGCTGCTGCTCCACCAGAGCCTCGCCATGTCGACGGCATCGCCGGCGAAGAGGAGAAGGATCGCGGCCCCGGCGGCGCCGACCGCGGCGAGATGGGCTCGCCAGGCCGAGTCGAGCGGCTCGGCCCGGCGGACCGGGAGGACCGCCGTCATGCCGCCGCCCGGCGCGGAGCGGCGCCGATTATCCCGGCGAGCGGCGCCAGCCGGGCCTCCCAGCGATAGGCCTGCTCCATCCGGCGGCGTGCGGCCTCGCCGAGCCGCCGCGCCCGCTCCGGATCGCCGAGCAGCCCGTTTATCGCCTCCGCCTGGGCCTCGGCCGTCCCGGCGACGAGAAGGTGGCGGCCCGGCTCCGCCTCGATCCCCTCGAAGGCGGCCGGCGAGGCGACCACGGGCCGCGCCATCGCCATCGCCTCGAGCACCTTGTTCTGGATTCCCCGGGCGATCCTGAGCGGAGCCGCGACCACGTCGGCCGCGGCCAGCCACGAACGGACGTCGGGAACCGCCCCGGTGACGACGACCCGCGGCCCGGCGAGCCTCCGCACGGCCTCCGGCGGCTTGCGCCCGACGATCGCGAATCGCGCTTCGGGAAGCCTCGGCATCACCTCGCCCGCGAACCAGCGCACCGCGTCGATATTGGGCGCGTAATCCATCTGGCCGGTGAAGACGATCAGAGGTCCGCCTTCCCCGATCCTGGCGAAGCCGGCCTCCGGGTCGTAATAATCGAGGTCGACCCCGTTCTGCAGGGCGCGGACGTCGGCCCCCTCCAGCCCGCTCCGCCGCCTGAACAATTCCGCCTCGGCCTCGCTGACGAACAGGCTGACGTCGGCCCGCCCGGCGACGGACCGCTCGAAGGCGGCGAGCAGCCGGCCCTCGCGGCGGTGGATCGCGGCCATCGCTCCGCCCTCGGTCCCATAGGCCTCGAACTTGGCCGAATCGACGTC